>JAYTJO010000001.1:0-1872 GCA_043730975.1 Thermoleophilia bacterium
CGCCGAGCGCCTGGAAGATGCCGGCGAGCACGCCAGGGCGGTCGGGAAGATGCACGCGGAGGCGTTGGAGCGCACCCGGGTCACCGTAGGCCGTCGCCAGCATACGCCGACGGTTCGTGGCCGCCTCTGCGATCCAGCGCGCAAGCTGCCCGCCGTCTGCGGCCGTGAGGGCGGCCTCGAGCTGCTCGATCCGGCGCCGGTGCTCGGTAAGGGCCGCCACGACGGCCTCGCGGTTGTCGAGGAAGATATCGACCCAGATCCGGGGGTTCGCGCCTGCGATGCGCGTCATGTCGCGCAGCGAGCCGCCAGCCGCCTGCAGCGGGTCATGACCGTCGACCCGCGCGGCACCGGCCTGGTTGAGGAGAACATTCGCGAGGGCGTGCGGCAGATGGCTCGTGACGGCGACGAGCCGGTCGTGAGCGCCTGCATCGATCGCGACGGGCCGCGCTCCGAGCGAGGTCACGAATCCGTGAACCGTGCGAAGGAGCTCGGGTCCCGTGCCGGCCGTCGGAGTCAGGAACCACGTCGCGCCGGCAAAGAGCTCCGCGTTCGCCCTGTCCGGGCCACGCGTCTCCGCGCCGCAGATCGGATGACCGCCGATGAATCGTGCGTCACCCTGAGCCGCCGCACAGACCGCGGTCTTCGTCGAGCCGACATCGGTGACGACGCAATCCGCGGGAGCAAGATCCAGCACTTCACGCACGACGTGCGGGAGCTCGGCGACGGGTGCCGCGACGAGCACGAGGTCAGCACCCACGACCGCCTCCGCGAGCGTGGATACGGGATCGACGGCCTCCCGTTCGTGCGCGATGCGCAGAACCTCGGGATCGGGATCCCAGCCGCGCACGGTCGCGCCGGTCTTCCGGGCAGCGAGCGCAGCGGACGCGCCGATCAGGCCCGTCCCGACGACGGTGATATCACGAAGACCGCTCACGACTACCCGCGCATCAGCTCGGCGACCCGGAACGCCAGATCGAGCGACTGACGGGCGTTCAAGCGCGGGTCGCAGAGCGTTTCGTACCGGGTGTCGAGCTGCTCCTCGAGGACGGCCTCGGAGCCACCGAGGCACTCCGTCACGTCCTCACCGGTGATCTCTAGATGCACGCCGCCGGGCCATGTCCCCACCTCGCGGTGCGCTGCGAAGAATCCCTCGAGCTCACGGAGGACGTCGTCCAGACGACGCGTCTTGTGGCCCGAGCCGGTGACGAAGCCGTTTGCATGCATCGGATCGCAGGCCCAGACGACGGGAATCCCTGCCTCCTGCACGGCCCGCAGAAGCGGTGGCAGGAGCTCCTCGACTCGACTTGCACCGAGGCGTGTGATCAGAGTCAGCCTGCCCGGCGAGCGGTCGGGGTTGAGCTTCTCGGCGAGTGCGACGAGCTCGTCCGGCTGTGTCGTCGGGCCGACTTTCACGCCGACCGGGTTGTGCAGGCCCGAGACGAACTCGACATGCGCGCCGTCGAGCTGCCGCGTACGCTCGCCGACCCAGAGAAAGTGTCCCGAGCACGCGTACCAGTCACCGGTCGTCGAGTCCTTCCGCACGAGCGGCTCTTCGTAGTCAAGCAGGAGCGCCTCGTGGCTCGTCCAGACGTCGACCTCGTGGATCGAGCGCTCGTCACCGAGGTCGATGCCAATCGCCTGCATGAAGCGGAGGGCGCGGCCGATCTCGTTCGCGATCGTCTCGTACCGCTGACCCTCGAGCGAGCTGGCAACGAACTCCTGGTTCCACGTGTGCACCTGGGTCAGGTCGGCGAAGCCACCCTTCGTGAAAGCGCGCAGCAGGTTGAGGGAGGAGACGGCCTGGTAGTACGCCTGCACGAGTCGCTCGGGATCGGGGGTGCGGGCCTCGAGCGTCGGCTCGTCGGAGTGCAC
>JAYTJO010000002.1:0-6256 GCA_043730975.1 Thermoleophilia bacterium
TCACGACGGGTCGACCGGCCTCGCAGCCTGGCGTTTCCGCCAGTAGCGCCGGCCGAGCCAGCCGGCCCCACCGACGATGATGACCGCCACGGCAATGTCTGCGTACCGGAACGCGTGGTGGAAGCTCTCCCAGTTCGCACCGGCAGCCCAGCCGATGCCGGCGAAGACGAAGCACCAGATCGCCGATCCGAGCAGAGTCAAGACGGTGTAGCGCCTGAAGGGAGCCTCGAACATGCCCGCGGGAACAGAGACGAATGACCGGACAACCGGCGTGAGGCGCCCGAGAAACACCGCCCAGTCGTCCCACCGGAGAAACCACGCCTCGGCGCGCTCGAGCTTCTCGTGGTCGAGGTGGAGCCAGCGCCCGTGTTTCTCGAGATACGGTCTCCCGCCGCGGCGGCCGATCTGCCAGCCGAGGATCGACCCGATCAGGTAGCCGACGGTGCCGGCGATCGCGATGGCGAGGTAGGCAGGGAACCCGGGTTCGAAGGTGTAGCCGAACAGGTTCACCGACGTGCCCGCGATCGCGCCCGACGCGATTGCGCCGCCGTAGACCATGACGACCTCGCTCGCGGCCGGGAGTACGGCATCGATCAGCATCAGAAGGAAGACGGCGTAGAGGCCGTAGTTCCCGATCGCCGTCGTGATCGCGTCGGTGAGCGTGCTGAGGATCGAGTAGAGCATCAGGCGGGGACTCTAGAGGACAACGCGGCGAAGCCGCTTCCCTCTGGGGGGTGGCTTCAGCCGCTCCCCTGGGTTGAAGCGTTGTTCTGGGTGGAAGCGTTGTTCTGGGTGGAAGCGTGGTTCACCAGAAACGCAACCCGGGCGACCGGCTAAAGCCGGCCACCTCCTCACTTCGGACCGACGATGCGCTGCACCCGGAAGGGCTTCGAGAGCTCGATCGTCCCGAGCGCGTTTTTCGCGGTAACGCGAACGACGTACGTTCCGCCCTTGACGGCCTTCTTCATTCGATCGAGGCCGTTCCAGACGAAGGCAGGTGTGCCGACGGGATATGACCGCCGGGCAAGCGTTCGTACGATCTCGCCGGCCGGCGTCTCGATCGTGACCACGACACGCGCCGGGCGGGACTGCTTCCAGGTGATCTCGAGGTCGCGTCCGCTCGGCGGCAGGAAGAGCTTGCGCGGCGTCGTGCTCAGGAATCCGACCGTCGTGTTGACGGTGAACGATTCGGTCATCACAGACGGCTGCCCGAGGTCGTCGACGGCGGCGACCTGGAGCTTCCAGCGACCGTTCACCGGGGGGGCATCGACAGCGCTCACGAGCGTTACCGGCGGTGCTGCGGCCGGCGGGAACGGGATGGCGAAGTTCCCCGGCTGGCGGTCGCGCGTCTCGGCGAAGGCAGCGGTGCCGTCAGGAGCGGTCAGAGTCACTGTCGTCGTGGAGGGCCGAACGAGCTTGTAGCGCAGGCTCTGCCGATCCGCAACGCCGTCTCCGTCGGGCGAGACGACGGCTACGGTCGGCTGCACGAAAACGCCCGAGTACTCGAAGAGCAGTGCTGTCGAAATCGGTCGCTCCGGGCCGGGCGGCTTGCTGAGCAGCGCTCCGTTGAAGGCCATCGTCGTCGACCCGCCGCCGTCGAACGCCATCGCGGTGACGGCGCCGAGGCGCACCATCGCCTGCGCGAGCTCGAAGTTGGTCATCCCGACGGAGTAGCCGGGCTGACGGCCGTCGACCGCAACGAGGATGATGCGGCCATCGGCGAGCTGTCCTAGCCCGGTGCGGGGAACTCGAGCGCCGAGCTGGATCGGCGTGAACGTCTCTCCTGCACGAAAAATCGCTGCGCCGTCGCGAACGATCTGCGGCCCACCGCCGATCGCGGAGACGACGCCAGGCCACTCCGGCTTGAAGATCAGGCGCGATGTGATCTCCTGGCCGACCGGCGCTTCGGTCGAGAGCACCGCTGCGGCCGAACCGACACCGACGAGCACGGCACCTCCGAGCGGGATCGGAACGGGCCCACCACCCGATCGAACCTCGACGACCGGGGCGACGAGGTCGGCGTTCGGCACCGGCGCCGGGAGCGGGAAGAGAATCAGTGCGGTCGCGCCCGGAAGCGCGGGCGTCGTCGGGCCCCACGCCTGCGTGTAGAGCGCCGTCCCATTGGCGGGTGGGGCCTCGTTGAACGCGTTGAGCGTTCGCTTGGCTCCGGCACCCTGCCAGGTGCCGAAGAACGAGATGCGCCGCACGTCCAGCGTCCCGTCCGTGGTGATGCCCGCGCTCGAGCGCTCACCGAAGGGCGGGCTCGCAACCTGACCCTCTCGCATCAGCACCCCGCTCGGAGTCCCGGTGTTGAAGTTGAAGTAGTCCCCGTTCACGCCCGCGGTCGTCGCGGAACCGGCAACGCGCCGCTGAATCGCGGTCAGCGTCTCGGTTCCGGTGAGCGTCTCGTTCGAGAGGGCTGGGGCCAGAGTCGTCGTTCCGCCCGGGCGCGGCCCGATCAGGACGTTGAGCGCAACCGGGCCGTTCGAGGTGAACTGCACCGCGGCGTCGTAGGTGACGCCCGGCCAGAGCTCACGCGGCTGCGCCGCCGCAGAAGCGGCGAAGACGAGAGTGGCGAATACGGTGAGGAGGAGGCGGCGTCCCATCGACCAGTTCGAGGGTAGCGGCCCGGTCGACCGAAGTCCGTAGGCCCTTACCCACTGCTAACGAGTCGACTGCCGTCGCCTCGAAACCCTGATGCCGAGCGCCGCGAGCACGATCAGCCCCGGGACGCCGAGTGCGAGCGGTAGAATCCCACCGGCGTTCAACGTCTTCTCCTCCGTCACATCGAGGCGAATCATCGGCGTCGTCGCCGGAGCGCTCCCACCGCTGTGACCGGGAAACACGGCGACGTACAGACCGAGCGCCCCGCCATTGACCGCATGAATGGGCCAGCGGACAGTTGTAGTCGCGCCCGCCGGAATGGGACCGAGGTAGCGGGTACGCTCGGATGACCAGTCCTCGGGATCCACGTAGACGTCCTTGCTCAGCCCGAGGACGTTGAGATGCGCGATCAGGCCGCGCACGGTCGTAGGTCCGTCGTTTCGGATCGTCGACCGGAACGTGAACGAGCGACCGAGCTGTGTCGAGATCTCCGTCTGGTCGACGGTGACCGAGAGGCCCGATGGCGATACCGCAGCCTGCGCCGCGACGAGCGCTCGTGGCGCACCGAGAAGCGTGACGAGCGCCACGAGCATGGCTGCTGGCAGATGCAACGATCTCACCGCGCGAGGCCTCCCCTGAGCCGTAGGAGGCGTGCCCCGCTGAGCAACACCGCGGGAACGAAGACGGCTGCCGCGAGGAGTGGCGACATCAACCAGGTTAGGTCTTCACTCCAGCCGTGGCCGTTCACAACGATCGTGCCGATCCAGTGCTCGCCGGCAGTGACCGGGTTGATCCGGAGCAACAGTTCGCCGGCCCAACCCTGCTGAGCACTCGTCGGGAACTGCGTCGGTGCAAAGAGCGCGAGCAGCAGGAACAAGCTGACCGCAAGGCTGACGCGGTTCGAGCGCGAGAAGATGCTGACAAGTATGGCGAGCGACGCGAGGAAGCAAGCCAACAGCGTCCCGACCACGAGGCCCGCCAGAAGCGCTCCCGAAACGACGCCGATCCCGCGGCCGAGGTACCAGACGTACGGGATCGTGATCGCGAACGCGCCGACCCAGATCGAGAGTGCGGCAACAAGCTTGCCTGCTACGAGCCTCTGCCGTGAGGTCGGGGTGACGAGCAAGCTCTCCAACGTTCCTCGCTCGCGCTCGCCGCTGACCGCGTCGGCAGCGGTCAGAAGCGCGAGGAGAGCACCGACTGCAACGGCGACCTGGAGCGTGAGGTTGACCGACTCGCGTTGCTCGAGGTAGTTGAGCGCCTGGTTCGTCGCGACAAGGTACGAGACGACACTCAGGAGCAGGCTCAGTGCGAACGTGAGGGCAAGCGCACGCCCACCGAGCCAGAGATCACGAAGCTCCTGCCTGGCGACAATCATCTGTCGCCCCCGGTCATGGCCAGAAACGCGTCGCTCAGCCGCGCGCCCTCGAGCTCGAACGCGAGGACGGGAATCCCTGCCTGGCCGAGCGCTTGCAGAACGGAGGAGCCCGGGTCACCGTCTGCAGTCTCGAAGGCAACGATCAGTCCGCCCGGCTGTCCGACGGCACCATCGACGCGTTCGACCTTCCCCGCACGGGCGAGTGCGTTACGCGCATCCTCGATCCGTTCTGCCGGCACCCGAAGGCGCGCGCTCCGCGGCGCTGCAGCCCTGCGTGAGACGTCCGAAACCGTTCCCTCTGCGGCGACCCGCCCGCGATTCAGGATCAGAACCCGGGTGCAGAGATCCTCCACCTCGGAAAGAAGATGGGTGCTCAGGAGAACCGTTGCGCCACGCTCCTCGGTGAGGCCGCGAACGAGCGCGAGCACGCTCCGCTGCCCTGCCGGGTCGAGCCCGAGCGTTGGCTCGTCGAGAAAGACGACCTGGGGGTCGTTCACGAGCGCGCGTGCGATGCCGAGCCGCTGGCGCATCCCGCGGCTGTAGGTGGCGACCAACGAGCGGGCGCGCTCCGTCAGTCCGACCTCGGCCAGGAGGCTTGCTGTAACCGCCGTCGCGCTTGCTCGATCGCGACCGTACAGGCGGGCATGAAAACGAAGAAACTCCTCGCCGGTCTGGTGCTCCGGGTAGCCGGCACTCTCCGGCAGCACCCCGATAGCCTTGCGGATCTCGGCCGGCCGCGTGTGCGGCGCGCCGGCGACACGGAAGCTGCCACGCGTCGGTGAGAGGATCGTCGTCAGGACGCGGATAGCCGTCGTCTTGCCCGCCCCGTTTGGCCCGAGGACGCCGATGATCTCGCCCGGCTCGACGGCGAAGCTCAGGTCGTCGAGGGCAACGAGCGACCCGTACTCCTTGCGAACACCGTGTGCCTCCACTGCGAACCTCATGCCCGCACGCTAGAAGGCCGAGATGAACGTTCGATGAGAGCTGCTCTACTCATAGCGGAGCGCCGCTATCGGATCGAGCCGCGCTGCCCGGCGCGCCGGGTAGTAGCCGAAGAACAAACCGATGCCGACCGAAACGGCGAACGCCAGCACGAGCGACGCAGGTGCAACGACCGTTTGCCAGCCGGCGAAGGCACCGATCAACCTCGTTGAGACGATCCCCGCAATCAAGCCCGCAACGCCGCCGGAGGTACTGAGGACGACAGCCTCGACCAGAAACTGGGTCTGCACCGCCCGGGGATCGGCTCCGACCGATTTGCGAATCCCGATCTCCCTCGTCCGCTCACGAACAGAGACGAGCATCATGTTCATGATCCCGATCCCGCCGACGAGTAAGGCGATCCCCCCGAGAGCAAACGTGAGCAAGCGGAAGGTTCCGGTCGCCTTCTGTGCCTCCTTCACAGACTGCGCCTGGTCCTCGGCCGAGAAGTCGTCGGCGTAGGAGGCAGGGAGGTTGTGATCTCGCCGCAGGAGCACGCTGATCGCGTCCATCGCCGCCTCGATCTCCGCCGCGTCCGGGACGCGGACACCGACGCTCTTCGTCGAAGTGCCGCCCAGTAGAGCGCGAAGGACGACGGGAAGTGGGACATAGACGCGGTTGTCGAGGTTCTCGCCTGCCAACTTCCCTTTGCGCGCCTGCACGCCGATCACCTCGAACTCGTGGCTGCCGACCCGGACCGTCTCACCGACAGGGTTCCGACCCGAGAACAGCTTCGCAGCCGGCACGGTACCGAGCACGACGACGCTGCGGCCAAAGTCGACGTCACCAGCTGAGAGCAGGCGACCGCGCCCGGCGACCTGGTTGTAGATGTCAGCGTAGGACGACGTGACCCCGAAAAGCCTCGTGACAGTGTTGTAGCGTCCCGCAGAGACGCTGAGGCTCTCGATGTCCTGATGCGGCGCGACGGCGTCGACCATCGGTAGCGTCGCGATCGCCGCTACATCCTCCGGCGTGATCGTCCGCTCGGTGGCCGACTGGCCGGTGCCGATCGTGATGAACTCGCCGTCGACAAGCACGACGTTGGCGCCGAGGCGGCGGATGCTGTCCGCGACCTCCTTCTGCGCGCCCGCGCTGACCGCGGTGACCGCGACGAGAGACGCGACACCGATCACGACGCCGAGCGCCGTCAGCATCGCCCGAAACCAGTTCGCGCGCAGCGCCGCAAACGCCATGCGAACCTGTTCCAGCGTCCGCGTCATCTCGGTGCGACCGTCTCGTCGCCGACGAGCACCCCGTCCGCGAAACGGAGGATCCGCGAGGCTCGCTGCGCCA
>JAYTJO010000003.1:0-5216 GCA_043730975.1 Thermoleophilia bacterium
AGCCGTCTCAGGTCACATCCGCGCCGCGGTCGACGTCTTTCCCGAGGAGCCAATCCCGGCTGCCGAGCGAGCGCGAACAACAGGGGGAACGATCCTCTCCGCCCACCGAGCGGGCAACGTGCCGGAGATCTGGCGGCGCGTCGGCGAGATGGTGGCAGACGACCTCCAGGCGCTCTTCGCCGGATGCGCACCGACGCGCATGCAACGCGCCGATCCGGCGACGGTCGGGAAGCTCCGCTCACCGCCCGTCGGAGACAGGCTTTAGCCTGTCTCCCGGCTAAGCGGCGGGTGTTGGGATGAGGCTCTCGGCCCCACCCCAACCCGCTCCGCTCGACCTACTTCTTCTTCGCGGCAGGCTTCTTCGCCGCAGGCTTCTTCGCCGCAGGCTTCTTCGCCGCAGGCTTCTTCGCCGCAGGCTTCTTCGCGGCCGGCTTGGCGGCAGCCTTCGCAGCCGGCTTCGCCGCAGGCTTGGCAGCCGGTGCCGCAGCGGCGACGGTCAGGTCGACGATCCTGGCGCCGGCGGCGAGCTTCTGAACCGACGCGACCCCTCTCATCGCCGCGGCCTTGCCGTCATACGCCTGGCTCGACGCGACGATCTGACCGTTGGTCGAGACGAGCGAGAAGCGAAACTTCCCGGTCGGCCCTTTCTTGATCACGAACTTTCCGGGCACGAGTGCCTCCCGTTCCGAGGGTGAATGCGACTTCCGTGGCGCATGGTTGCAGGCGGGTAGGAGGGCGCTGCCCGAAAGAGACGCGTCAGGCATGGTGCTCGTCGTGCGACACTGACGGCCGATGGACGCGTCGACCCCCGAGTTCCTGCTCGCAATCGCGATCGCAGTCGGCATTTCCATGTTGACGTTCAGGCACGCAGACAAGCACGGAAGCTCGCACGCAACCGCCTGGGGAATCGGCGCGTTCCTGGCAGCAGGCATCGTCGTCCCTCTCTACTTCGTGCGGTTCTGGTTGCGTAAGCGGCGACCGACCGAGTAGGGAGCGAGAGCGATGAACGGCAACGACGAGCCCGAGTGGTTCCTCCCGATCGACCTCATGGTCGATTCGTACGCGCCCGAGCAGATTGCGTTCGAGCTCGGCCGGCGGCACACCTTGTATCTCCGCGAGGCGAAGCGCCTCGTTCTCGATGGGGTCGCACCCGACGAGCACGGGCTGACAGCTGGAATCCATGCTGAGACGCGCCGCTACCTGGGCTCGCAGCCCTGCCTTGCGCACACGATGCTCGAGCCATCGGTGGCCGAAGTCGAGGGCGCGACGCTCGCTGCCCTGAAGGCGATCGTTGCAGCCGCACCACCCGCGGCGATCCCGATCGTGGCAGCGCCGCCACCACGGCCGATCAGGCGCCTCACACTCCAGCCGTCGGCAACGATCGTCGGCAACATGGCCGTGCGCAAGCGGGCGGCTGGCGACGGGATCGAACTGTCGTGGGACACGGCGCCGAACGTCACGGATTGGACGATCCGCGTCAGCGTCCGCCCCGATCCGCGTCAGGACTACGTGGAGGGCGAACTCGTCACGCTTCCGCCGGCCGTCGCGACGTTCGACGTCTCACTCGACGAGCTCCCGCGGCGGATTCAACTCTACGGCCTCGCCCGCGACGGTCGCATTGTGCGCCGGGCGATCATCTCCGCGGTGACGAGCGAGAACAGCGGCGCACAGTGGAAACGGCAGGCGACCGCGAGCTGAGCCTGGATCAGGCGCGACCTCCGCTCTTCTCAGAGGAGGCCCACTCGGCTACTGTCAGTGGAGTCGCTGAGAGTTGCGGCATCCGCGTTTTTCGACGAAGAGACATGAACCAGCCGCGGCATCACGCCGCAGGCTCAAGGAGATAATGATGACTGAAATCGCTGTTCGTGAGCTGTCCGCAACGGATTTCCGCGTTGCCGATCTTTCGCTCGCGGAATACGGCCGTAGAGAGATAACGATCGCCGAGCACGAGATGCCCGGCCTGATGGCGATGCGGCGGGAGTTCGGTGCCGAGCAACCGCTTCGCGGCGCCCGCATCACGGGTTCGTTGCACATGACGATCCAGACCGCGGTGCTGATCGAGACCCTCGTTGCCCTCGGGGCCGAGGTGCGGTGGGCGTCGTGCAACATCTTCTCGACCCAGGATCACGCTGCAGCAGCTGTCGCTGTGGGCCCGACCGGGACGCCCGACCAGCCGAGCGGCGTGCCGGTGTTTGCCTGGAAGGGCGAGACGCTGACCGAGTACTGGTGGTGCACCGAGCAGGCGCTCACGTGGCCGGACGGTGGCCCGAACATGCTGCTCGACGACGGTGGCGACGCCACGATGCTCGTGCACAAGGGCCTCGAATTCGAGACGGCTGGAGCCGTGCCCGACCCCGCCTCGGCCGAGTCGGAGGAGTTCGTCGTCTTCCTGACCCTCCTCCAGGCCTCGATCGCCGAGGACGCCGGCAAGTGGACGCGCATCAGCGCCGACATCAAGGGCGTCACCGAGGAGACGACGACCGGCGTGCATCGCCTCTACCAGATGGCGGAGGCCGGAACCCTCCTGTTTCCCGCGATCAACGTCAACGACTCCGTCACGAAGAGCAAGTTCGACAACCTCTACGGCTGCCGTCACTCACTTGTCGACGGAATCAATCGTGCTGTCGATCTGATGCTCGCCGGCAAGCTCTGCGTCGTCTGTGGCTACGGCGATGTCGGCAAGGGCTCGGCGGAGTCGCTCCGTGCGCAGGGTGCGCGCGTCGTGATCACAGAGATCGACCCGATCTGTGCCCTCCAGGCGCTGATGGAGGGATTCGAGGTGCGCACGCTCGAAGACGTGATCGACACAGCTGACGTCGTAATTACGGCGACCGGCAACAAGGACATCGTCACGGTCGAGCAGATGCAACGGATGAAGCACCTCTCGGTGATCGGCAACATCGGCCACTTCGACAACGAGATCGACATGGCCGGCCTCGCCGCCTTGCCGGGGATCGAGCGGATCCAGATCAAGCCGCAGGTCGACCAGTGGGTCTTCCCCGACGGGCACGCGATCATCGTGCTCTCGGAAGGACGTCTCCTCAACCTGGGCAACGCGACCGGGCATCCGAGCTTCGTGATGAGCAACTCGTTCACGAACCAGACGATCGCGCAGATCGAGCTCTTCACCCGTGCCGACGAGTATCCGCTCGGCGTCCACGTGCTCCCGAAGCATCTCGACGAGAAGGTCGCGCGCCTGCATGTCGAGGCGCTCGGCGCGAAGCTCACGAGGCTCCGTCCCGACCAGGCCGCCTACATCGGCATCCCCATCGACGGGCCCTACAAGCCCGACCAGTACCGCTACTAGCTCCTTCCCCCGGAGAGTCGCTCTCGGTGGGACGCAGCCGGGGCAACGGGGGAACGAGCTAGAGAGGGATGCTTCACCTTCGAACAGTGGTGAGCGCCAGGGTAATCGTCAATCTACAACTTGACTAATTCTGATGGATAGATAAGCTATAGATTGATATGTATAGCCCATCAGAACGCGCCCGCATCATCCTGGATCTGCGTCTCGCAGAGTCGCGCGACCTCGTGCCGCCACCTCCACCTCGCGGCTGGATCCGCGCCATCCGCGACGCCCTCGGGATGACGCTCGCGGACCTGGGCCAGAGACTCGGCGTCACGAAGCAAGCTGTTCTGCAGATGGAGACATCCGAGGCCGACGGAACCATCCGACTCGAGACTCTTCGTCGGGCTGCCGCGGCGCTCGACTGCACCGTCGCATACGTGCTCGTTCCGAACAGCTCACTCGACGAAACCGTCAATCGTCGAGCACACGCCGTCGCCACGCGGGACGTCGAGCGCGCGTTTCACACGATGCTGCTCGAGAATCAGGTCGGAGCGCAGGGCGACCGAGCGAGACTCGTCGACGAACTCGCGGAGCAGATCAGGAGCTCGCATGGACTCTGGCGCAGCGAGGCGTGAATCATCTCGCGGGCACGAGCGACGGCCAGACGCCGCTCGACGCCGGGGATCTCGTCGGCCTCATTCCATCGTGGGTCTCGACGCGTGCCGATCTCGATCTCGTCGAGCAGGAGGGAATCGCGCGAACAATCGGGTGGGCTCGCACTCGGCGGCTCACGCCGGCCCGGATCGTCGCTGAGCCCTTCGTCCGCCAACTCCACAGGCGAATGTTCGGTGGCGTCTGGAAATGGGCCGGGCAGTATCGCCAGAGGGATGTGAACATCGGGGTCGCGCCCGCCTACATTCCCGAGGAGATTGCCAAGCTCATCGGAGATGCACGCTACTGGCTCGACGACAGGCCCTTCCCTGCCGACGAGGTGGCAGTGCGTTTTCATCACCGACTTGTCTGGGTGCACCCCTTTCCGAACGGCAACGGCCGCCACGCCCGCCTCGCCGCCGACCTCCTGATCGCGGGACTCGGAGAAATCCCGCTCACCTGGGGTGCGGAACGCGCCGGCGACGGGGAACGAGTTCGGCGCGAATACATCGCTTCGCTCCGCAAGGCCGACGCGGGCGATGTTGCCCGACTGGTTGCCTTCGCCCGGTCGTGAGGCCGGGGTCAGAGCCCGAGCTCGTCCTTGATCGCGACGAACTGCGCTACGGCGAAGTCGATGTCCTCGAAGCTGTGCGCCGCCGACAGCTGGGTGCGGATGCGGGCCGTGTCGCGGGGAACAACCGGGAACGAGAAGCTGATCGCGTAGACGCCTCGCGCCCACAGGAGCTCGGCGAAGCGCGCCGAGACCGCCGCGTCGCCGAGCATGACGGGCACGATCGGGTGCGTCCCTTCGACGATGTCGAATCCGGCGCTCGTCATCGCGGTGCGGAAACGGGCGGTGTTCGCCCACAGCCGATCGCGCAGCTCCGGTGATCCTTCCACGAGCTCGATCGCCTTCAGTCCGGCAGCGGCGATCGGTGGCGCGACGCTGTTCGAGAAGAGATAGGGCCGGGCGCGCTGGCGCAGCAGCTCGACGATCTCGCGGCGCCCCGAGACGTAACCGCCGGAGGCGCCACCCATCGCCTTGCCGAGCGTGCCCGTGATGATGTCGACGCGCTCGGTGACACCGTGCAGCTCGGGGGTTCCGCGGCCGTTTCGTCCGACGAAGCCGACGGCGTGCGAGTCGTCGACCATGACGAGGGCGTTGTGGCGCTCGGCGAGATCGCAGATGCCGGCGAGGTCGGCGATGTGGCCGTCCATCGAGAAGACGCCGTCGGTCGCGATCATCCGGGTGTGGGCGCCCGCTGCCTCCACGAGT
>JAYTJO010000004.1:0-5247 GCA_043730975.1 Thermoleophilia bacterium
CTACGGACACTTCGACCTCCACCGCGCCGTCACAGCAATCACGAGCGCCGTCGGCTAACACCGCCGGAGGGTCTGAACGCGAGCCGAAGCGCCTCGTGCAGCTGTTCGAGAGACTGGTTGTCGCGGATCGCGATCGTGCGGGTCACCTTGCCGGCCGACTTCGGGATCAGCGGCGAGTCGGCGCCGAGAGTCGCACGAAACGCGAGAACCCTGGGCAGGAGCTTTGGCATGTTCCAGGAGTCTTGCACGGCAAGGTCGTGGGCATCCGGTCAGGTCTGCTTCGTGCGATTTGGTGTCCCTGGGTCTCACGGCAGGTGGAACAAGGAAGATCGATTTCCTTTTCATTTACGCATAAGTATGCTAATATGCGTGTATGCCGCAGATGCGAACGACGTTCTCGCTCGATTCCCGGGTGCTTCGTGCTGCGCGGATCGCGGCTGCTCGTGCCGGCAAGAGGGATTCCGAGATCGTCGAGGAGGCTCTTCGTTCCTATCTCGGTCTCGACGTCGTGGCCGCCGTTCGTGAGCGGGCGGCAATGAGCGCCGATGCGGCTGACGCGCTTGCCTACGAGGAGCTGCACGCGTCCCGCGCGCTCCGCTGATGCACCGTGTCGTCTGCGATGTCGGCGTCGTCATCTCCGGCCTCCTCTCGGCTGACGGGCCTCCAGGCCGCCTGCTCGATCGCTGGCGCGACGGTGTCTTCGACCTGATCGTCTCCCCACTCTCGCTCGCGGAGCTCGCTCGGGTGTTGGAGCGGCCGAAGATCTCCCGGTATCTCGAACCGGGGGGCGCCGGCGAGCTGCTCGCTGCGATCGGTCTCCAGGCCGAGCTGGTCGATGATCCGCCGGCACAGCCGGGGTTGACACCTGACCCGGGGGACGACTACGTCGTCTCGCTCGCGCGCGCCACGGGCGCCGACTTCCTCGTCAGTGGTGATTCGCACCTGACAGGGCGCCTCGACGCAGACCCACCGGTGCTGACACCACGCCAATTCGATGATCTGCTCGGCCCGGGAGACTGAGCCTGGATCCACCGTTTTGTGCGGACGTAGCCCTTGCCAAACGAAACGGACCTCCTGCGGCTCGGTTGATGTGCCCACCTTCGCGGGACAGGTGGCGAGTGCCTCGTTTGTGGCACGTCGGGCGATTTGTAGGCCTGCAGCGTCGTTGAAAGCCCATTCGCCGGGCTCCTTGACACCCACTCGGGCGGAGGCCTAGGATTGTCGACAATCTTCCCAGCGCGACGAAAGGTGGCCCGATGAGCGTCAGAGCCGGCGTCGATACCGGTGGAACGTTCACCGATCTCGTCCTCTACGACCCCGATACCGGCGAGCTGCAGATTGCGAAGGTCTCCTCCACGCCCGCCGCCCCGTCGCGTGCCGTGTTCGACTCCTTCGCCAAGGCCTCCATCGACACGACTGCGATCTCGACCTTCGTCCACGGGACGACGGTTGCGACCAACGCGCTGATCGAGCGGAAGGGAGCGCGCGTCGCGCTGCTGACAACGGACGGGTTTCGCGACATCCTCCGAATTCAGCGCACCATGCGACCAGGGCACTTCGACCTTCACTGGGTCAAGCCGAAGCACTTCGTCCCGCGCTCGAACTGCATCGGCATCCCCGAGCGCATCCTGGCGGATGGCAAGATCATGATCCCGCTCGACGAGGCTCGCGTCCGTGAGCAGATCACACGGATTCGCGACGAAGGCGCCGTTGCCGCAATTGCCGTCTCGTATCTCTTCTCGTACGTCAACCCCGCCCACGAGCTGCTGACGCGCGACCTGATCGAAGAGATCTGGCCCGGCGTCCATGTCTCGCTCTCCCACGAGGTTCTCCCGCGGTGGCGCGAGTTCGAGCGGACATCTACGACGGTTCTCGATGCCTACCTGAAGCCCCTGATGCACGACTACATGCAGACGCTCGAGGAGACCTGTGACGAGAAAGGGATCGGCCAGTTGCTGATCTTGCGTTCCAACGGCGGTGTGATGAGTCCCGCCAAGGCAAAGGAGCAACCCGTTTCGCTGGTTCGGTCGGGCCCGTCCGGCGGGATCATGGCCTCGAGTGCGATCGGCCGTCTCCTCGGTCTCGGCGACATGATCGCGTGTGACATGGGCGGGACGAGCTTCGAGGCGTGCCTCTTGCCGGGCTCCGAGCCCGCGTTCACAAACCTCGAGGAGGTCGAGTTCGGCGTCCCGATCGCGCTCACGATGGTCGATGCGCGGGCGATCGGCGCAGGCGGCGGATCGCTCGCCTCGGTCGACGCCGCCGGCATCCTGAAGGTGGGGCCCCAGAGTGCAGGTGCTGATCCGGGGCCGGCGTGCTACGGCCGCGGGGGAACGCAGGCGACGGTCACGGACGCCAATGTCGTTCTCGGACGGCTGGCGCCCGAGTTCCTGCTCGCCGGAGACCTGGCGCTCGACGTGGCCGCATCGGAGCGTGCGCTCGATGCGTTGGCCGAGCAGCTCGGGCTCACCCGGCAGCGGGTCGCGCAGGGGATCGTGGACGTTGCAAACGGGAACATGGCGCAGGCGTTGCGCCTCGTCTCGACCGATCGGGGGTACGACCCACGCGGCTCGACGCTCATCGCCTACGGTGGAGCCGGGCCGCTCCACGCCTGCGAGCTCGCCGGTTCCCTCCAGATCGGCCGAGTGCTCATCCCCGTCTATCCAGGAGCGTTTTCCGCCTTTGGTGCCCTTCTGGCGGACACGCGCTTCGACTACACGCAGACGCGGCGCATGAGAATGCGAGATCTGGACCTCGACGGGGTGAACGAGGTCTTCCAGGCTCTGGAGGCGCGCGCCGCACGCGACTTCCGGCAAGAGGGCTTCGACGAGGCACCCCGACTCGTGAGGTCGGTCGACGTGCGCTATGTGGGGCAGAACTGGGAGCTGAACGTCCCGCTTGCGGGCGGCAAGCTGACCGCCGAGGATATCGCCGCCGGCGCCAAGTCGTTCGAGGACGAGCACGAGCGGTTCTACGGGTACTCGATCCCGGGTGAGGAGCTCGAGCTCCTCACCTTCAATGTCGCTGCCGTCGGGACGCGCCACTCGGTCGAACTGCCGAAGCTTGCCGGCGGCCCTCAGCCAGAGCCGATCGACCGACGCCCGGTCGTTTTCGTGGCCGACGAGGGCGCTGTCGAGACCGCCGTGTACGACCGCTCATCGTTCCGGGCGGGCACCGAGATCGCCGGGCCGGCGGTTGTCGGTCAGGTCGATGCGACGACGCTGCTTCCGCCCGGGAGTGTCGGCCGCGTCGACGAGTACGGAAACCTGATGATCACCGTCTGAAGGAGTTGCAATGACCACGACGCCCACTGACAAGAGAACAGTTACCGATCCCTTCCTGCTCGAGATCATCCGCAACAACCTCATCACGACGTGCAAGGAGATGGGGATCGCGATGATGAGGACGAGCTACTCGCCCATGTTCAACGAGGCGCTCGACTTCTCGTGCGTTTGCTTCGACGGGCGCGCCGAGATGATCGCGCAGGCTCCGTTCATCCCGGCGCAGATCGGGTCGACCGTTCATGTCGTTCCCACCGCGATCGCCGAGATCGGGGCGGAGAACCTCAGCCCAGGCGACGTGATCTTCACGAACGACCCCTACCGCGGAAACTGTCACCTCCCCGAGTTCGTCGTGATCAAGCCGTACTTCCGCGACGGCGAGATTCTCGCGTACACAGCGAACATCGCACACATGACCGACGTCGGTGGGATGGTTCCCGCAGCATTCGGCGATCACGAGAACATGTTCCAGGAGGGGATCCGGTTCCCGCCCGTCAAGATCTACGAGGCGGACCGCGAGGTGGAGGCGATCTTCAGAATCCTGATCTCGAACGTCCGCACGCCGAAGGCGAGCTACGGGGACATGAAGGCGATGATCGGGTCGCTGTACCTGGCCGAACGGCGTATCGACGAGCTCCTCGACCGATACGGCCGCGACACCTACAAGCAGTGCTGCGAGGACATCAAGAACGTCTCCGAGCGGCTGATGCGTGCCCAGATCGCATCCTGGCCGGACGGCGAGTACAGCGCGGAGGGCCAGCTCGAAGATGACGGTGTCGTGCCCGACCGGCCCTGGAAGATCAAGGGCACGCTCGTTATCCGCGGCGACGAGCTGATCGTCGATTTCACCGGGTCCGACCCGCAGTGCTTTGGTCCTGCGAACCAGACCTTCGGGACGACGGCCTCGTCTGCCTACAACGCCGTCTTCCACATGCTCCCGAACGAGAGCGAGATCCCGTACAACCACGGCTGTTACCGGGCGATCTCCGTGATTGCGCCACCCGGGAGTATCGTCAACGTGAACTATCCCGGCTCGTCCGTCGGCGGCAACTCCGACACCCACCCGACGACCGTCGACATCCTCCTCAAGGCGTTCTCGCAGATCTCGGATCGCAGTTCTGCTGCCGACGGGGGTACGTGCGGATGCATCGGCTTCGGCGGCGACGATCCTCGCACGCGAGAGCCCTATGCGCACCTCCACCTGGAGGGTGTCGGCTGGGGAGGTCGCAACGACGGCGACGGCAATGATGCCCAGTTCGTGAAGAACGGCAACTGCGCGAACACACCAATCGAAGTGGCGGAGACCCGCTACCCGTTCCTGAACATCGAGTATCAGCTCGAGCCCGGCAAGGTCGGCCACGGCCGCCACCGCGGGGGGTTCGGGACACGGCGGATCTTCCGCTTCCTCAGCGACGGCGTGCACATTTCCTCCCACACGAATCGGCACCGGGAGCGCGCCTGGGGGCTCTTCGGCGGCGAGGCCGGGAGTAACACGGTGATCGCGTTCCGCCGCAAGGGCGAGACGGAGTGGGTTCGTGCCCGCGAGGCGTTCGGGACGGCGTCGTACGGGAAGTTCTCGAACGTCGTGATGAACGCGGGCGACGAGATGCTGTTCGTGACGCCCTCCGGAGGGGGGTACGGGAATGCATTCGAGCGCGATCCGGAACTCGTGCTCGTCGATGTCGTCGACGAGCTCCTCTCGGCGGAGGCCGCGCGCGAGTCCTACGGAGTGGCGCTCGACGGGGACGCCGTCGACGTCGCAGCGACCTCCGTTCTTCGAGGCTCGGCTGGGGGAGGGGAAGGCTCGTGACTCTCTATCGCGAGGTGAACGAGATGCCCCGATGCTGCTCGTGCGGCAAGCTCCTGACTTCGGGCGGGATCGACGCCGAGCGTTGTGGGCACCCCGTTCTTTTCTGCTCCGAGCAGTGTGTGCGGGTATTCGACACGTACAAGGAGCCGCGGTATG
>JAYTJO010000005.1:0-8540 GCA_043730975.1 Thermoleophilia bacterium
GGCACCTCCCCGGCGTCGCGACGGTCGAGCAGGTCGCGCAGCTCGTCGACGAGATCGCCGCGGAGCACGCAGCAGACGCACCCGTTCGCGAGCAGCACAGTGCGCTCATCGACCTGGCGCAACAGGTGATGGTCGATCCCGACCTCGCCGAGCTCGTTCACGATCACGGCCGTCTCTCCCATCGCGGGATGCACAAGTAGCCGGGAGATAAGCGTCGTCTTGCCGCTGCCGAGGAAGCCGGTGACGAGGACGACCGGCGTCTTCACCGACTCAGCTCCGCTACAAGAGCAGCGTCGAGCGGGTCGAGGGCCGAGCCGAGCAGCTTTTCGGCTTCGCTCCAGACGGCACCGATGTCCTGGACGACGATCGAGGTGCCCTTGCGATCACGAAGGACGTAGACCGCACCGGACCAGTCGTGGAGGGACAGGCCGAAGTGACCGAGCACCCGGTTGAGGAGCGCTGCGCGGAACACCCGCGCCCGCCGGCCTCCCTCGCCTTCGGCCCAGTGCTGGTTCAGGATGACACCGCAGAGCCCACACACTAGTGCGCCGTCCGGGGAATAGGGTGCTGGTCGGGCGAGCGAAAACCGAGCAGCGCGAGGACGCAGGGAGCCTCGATACCGGGTTGTACCGGGGCGAGCGAGGACGAAGCGATGCGAAGCGTTTGCAGCCGGCCGAACTGTGCCATATTCCCCGGACGGTGCACTAGAGTCGCGTTGTAGCAGCACTGGCTCTCGGAGTACCGACAACGGAGGTTGTGATGGCCAAGGAAATTCTCGTCGCGTACGGCGTCGACGTGGATGCAGTTGCAGGGTGGCTCGGCTCGTACGGGGGTGAGAACTCCCCTGACGACATCTCGCGCGGCCTGTTCGCCGGCGAGGTAGGGACGCCGAGGCTGCTCGACCTCTTCGCTCGACACGACCTCAAGACCACGTGGTTCATCCCAGGGCACTCGATCGAGACCTTCCCGGCGGAGACTCAGCAGGTGGTCGACGGCGGCCACGAGATCGGCATTCATGGGTATTCCCACGAGAATCCCATCGCGATGACCCGCCAGCAGGAGACGGCGATCCTCGACAAGTGCATCGGGCTCGTGGAGGAGGTGTCCGGGAGGAGGCCGACCGGCTATGTGGCCCCGTGGTGGGAGTTCTCGACCGTCACCAACGAGCTACTCCTCGAGCGCGGGATCAAGTATGACCACTCGCTCATGCACAAGGACTTCCACCCCTACTACGTGCGTGTCGGCGACTCGTGGACGAAGATCGACTACGCCAAGGAGGCCGAGGAGTGGATGGTGCCGCTCCAGCGTGGCGAGGAGACCGACCTGATCGAGATTCCGGCCAGCTGGTACCTGGATGACCTACCCCCGATGATGTTCATCAAGGGGGCGCCGAACAGCCACGGCTTCGTGAATCCGCGCCACCTCGAAGAGATCTGGATCGACCAGTTCGACTGGGTGTACCGCGAGTATGACTACGCCGTCTTCACGATGACGATCCACCCCGACGTGAGCGGCCGGCCGCAGGTCCTCCTGATGCACGAGCGGATCATCGAGCACATCAACAAGCACGACGGGGTGCGCTGGGCGACCTTCGACGAGATCGCCGATGACTTCGCAAAGCGATCACCCAGGCTGCCATAGACGGCAGTATGCGTCCGGGTCGAGCCTGGCCCGGACGCACGTGCCGCCTGAGCTGCCGGTGAGCCGGGAACTCGACGACGGGCGCTACGGCCCTGTACGGCCGGAGCCGATCCCGGCGTTGTCTCACGACGTGAGGGTCCAGAGCGCATCATCGCCGACCTGAGTGCGTCCCGCCGCCCCGCGCGCAACGAGACCGAGCATCGCGGCCTCGGCATCGGGCCGGTCTGAAGCGTCGTTGCCACGCGTCAGCAGTTCCGCGACCTCCTGCGTTGTCAGGCCCTCCGGGAAGCACTCGAGCAGGTCGAGTGGATCCTCGGGAACGGCGCGACGCTGGCAGTCGGGGATCAGATTTGCGACGAGTACGTCGTAGGCCTCGATCGTCTGCCAGCCGCCGGCCACGAGTCTCCTGCCGGCGTGCTCGAAGATGACGGAGGGCGCGGTGAACCGGACCGGGCCGTCCGTGACGGCCGTCTTGCCTTGTAACTCGGCCGGCGACCCGACGGCAGTCCGCGCCTCTGCGCGATCGCGCTGGTAGGCGTCTTCGACCTCAGGCAGGTCGATCGACGCGATCACGTCGTCGGCGTCGATTCCCGGAACGTCCCTCAGTGCCTCTGCGATCCCGTCATCCTCGTCGAGGAGCAGTGTCGTCGTGAACCACGCGAACTGAAGAGCGCGGAACACCGCCCACTCCTTGCCCGGTGCCTGTATCCGAGCAGCCACGACGGCTCTGCACGCCCGGCCGGTGCCGACGACCCGGGCGCGCGGCTCCGGTGCAAACGGCATCCCGAAGCGCCGGAACCGCCGCGCGTACCCCTCGGCCGAGCGAAGCGGGGTGTAGCCCCGATCGACGTACTCCTGCGCATGCTCTGTCAACCCGATCAGCACAAGCCGCCAGTCGAGCTGTCGCCCGTAGCGCCATTCGAGTACGCGGAACGCCGGATTTGCCGAATAGCCCCACGGGCAGCCGGCATCGTTGTGCACGATCACCTTCACCGGACATGCCACGTCAGCAACGGGCGTGCGCGTCGTGATACCGCCGATCGTCACAGGGCCGACACCTCACGCTCGCCGAGTGCTGCCTCGACCCAAGCCGCACTTGCAAGCGTGCGTGCGTCCTGGGTTGGGAGGCCGACGATCTGCACTCCGAGCGGCAGCCCCGACGGCCCGGTGCCGGCCGGGACGTTGACGACGGGGGTGCCGAGGGCCGACCACGCGCGATTGAAGATGGGGTCACCCGTCGTTGCGAGCGCGGGTGCCTCACCCGGCGCCGAGGGCGTGATGAGCGCATCGAGATCCCCCAGGACACATGGAAGTTCCGCCTGGCATTTCCTCACCAGGCTGCGAGCCTCGTCGTACGTCTGTACCGGCATCGCGCTCCCCGCCTCGAGCATGCTGCGCAACGGCTCCCGGATCTGGCGTGCAAAGCGACGGTACTCGTCCGCCAGACAGCGGGCGATCTCGAACGTCCAGATCCGGTTCTGCGCCTCGACAAGTCCCGCAAACGACGGAGGCAGCACGAGCACGACGGGGTGGCACCCCGCACGCTCCAACACGCCCGGCAGCGCCTCGAAGAGAGACACGGTCTCGGGGGCTGCGGCGGCCCACTCGTGGGTGAGGCAGATTCCCAGTCGCGGCGCCGACAGCTCCGGCGGAAGCCCGAGAGCTCTATCGGAGAGCGCGCCGACGACAAAAGCTGCGTCCTCGACCGTGCGCGTCATCACGCCGACCGTATCGAACGTTTCCGAGATCGCCTTTACCCCCACGCACGGAAGCAGCCCATGCGTCGGCTTGTAGCCAACAACGCCGCAGAACGCGGCCGGTCGCACGATCGAACCCGTTGTCTGCGTCGCGTAGGCGACCGGCACCATGCCGGCCGCAACCGCCGCCGCCGGCCCGGAAGACGAGCCTCCCGGAGTTCGCGACTCGTCGTGAGGGTTCGTCGTTGGCCCGGGCGGCCAGGCTGCGAACTCGGTCGTGACAAGCTTTCCGACCACGAGCGCCCCGCGCTGCCGTGCGATCGAGACGCTGGCTGCATCGGTGCGGGGGCAGTTGTCGACGTAGATCGGTGACCCGTGTGTCGTCGGCATGTCGTAGGTGTCGAAGATGTCCTTCACCCCGATCGGAATGCCGTGCAGCGCGGATCGCTCCGCCGCGGGAACGTGGTCGAGATCCCGAGCGCGGGCGAGCACCAGCGCCGGATCGAGATGCGCCCACGCCCGCACTCTCGGCTCATCGACTTCGATTTGCTCGAGACACGCCCTCGCGATGGACTCCACGGATATCTCACCGCTCGCGATCTCCCGGGCAAGCGCTACGACGGTTGGCGCGGATCCGCTCCGGGCGACGGTTCTGTGTGACACGGTAGGCGCAAGCCCCCCGCCTACTTCTTCGTGAGCTTGGCGGCCTGCGCGACGTCGAGATTGCCGACGACTTCCTCGCCAAATTCCTCCTCGACCTTGTGCACGGGCGCCGAGCGAAGACGAAGGCTGACGTTCACGACGACGAGGACGATGAAGATGAGGAAGAGCGTCACCGCGGTCGTACCAGCGCCGAGTGCATAGAGGTTGGGGAGGATCGGGCGACTGGACGGCCAGGTGCCGATCAGAATCGGCAGCGGCTGGGCCTGGTAGCCATTCTGCAGCAGGATCGTCCGATCAAAGTCGTTCCAGGCCAGGGTGAAGCCGAACAGGAAGCTGCCGAAGATACCTGTCCAGACGAGCGGTAGCGTCACCTCGCGGAAGGTCGTGACGCTATTCGCGCCGAGGTCCCTCGCGGCCTCCTCGATGTGACGGTCATAGCGGTTCCAGACGGCGAGCATGACGAGGAACGAGAAGGGGATCCCCCAGACGACGTTGGCGCCGAGCGCCGTGTACCACAGGCTCGGTGTCTCACCCATGTATCTCCAGAGAAGCTGGTTGCCGAGCCCGACGAGGAATGCCGGCGTCATCAGCGCGAGCATGAGAATGTAGAAGGCGATCACATCGCCCTTCAATCGCCAGCGCCGACGGAACGCCATCGACAACGAGAAACCAAAAACAGCCACGAGGATGCCCGCGACGATTGCCAGCCAGAGGGACTGACGGCCCGAAGCGCTGACGTCGTCCGCAATCGTATTGAAGACGTCCGCATCGAACAGCGTCTTCCACCAGTCCAGGCTGATTGGGCCACGGAACGGGAATGTCAGCTGCCCCGTGGATCCCTGGAAGGAGAGGATCGCCATCAGAACCATCGGGAGGTAGAGGAAGAGAAGAAACAGCGTGAAGTAGACGCCAAGACCGAGTTTCCACCAATCCCGCCGCGCCTTGAACTCGCGGTTCACGACCGTATCCTGCGGGCGCGCAACGGTCTCCGCAGCCGCCGCCATCGTCTCGATCACAACTCCTCCCGCAGGTTCGAGAAGCGCGTGATAATCCAGACGCCGACCAACAAGGCGGCGACGAGCAGGACCGCCGACGCAGCCCCCTGTGGATACTGAACCGCCCCGATCTTGGAGTTGATGAGTGTTCCCACCGACGTGATATTGCCGCCGCCTACGGTTGCGACCGTCCCGTAGTCGCCCATCGTGAGGACGAAGATGAAGATGGAGCCGATCACGATGCCGGGCATGGACTGGGGCAGGATCACCTCCCTGAAGGTCTGCCATGAGTTGGCGCCGAGATCGCGTGCCGCCTCGACGGCGGACTGATCGACCTGCGCCAGTGAGAAGAAGAGCGGTGTGATCATGAACAGGACGTACAGCTGGATCATCGCGAGCCTGACCGAGAGCGTCGAGAAGCCGAGTTGCGTGACCGGCTCGGAGACGATTTGGAGCTTTATGAGCAGCTGGTTCAGCGCCCCCTCGCGACCCATCAGCGGGAACGTCCATGCGATCGCGCGAGTCAGGAAGCTCGTCCAGAACGGAGCGAGCGCAATGACGAAGAGGGTGATCTGGTTCCGCAGGCTCGAAACCTTGAGGGCAAGAAAGTATGCAACCGGGAACCCGATGATGAGGCACGCCACAACGGCAATCACCGCCGTGATGAACGTCGAGAACATATTGTCCCAGTACGTCGAGTCGTGGAAGAGCTCGCTGTAGTTCGCTGTCGTGAAGGTCTTGTCGAATCCCGCGTCCGTCCACGTCCAGAAGCTGACGAGGACGATGATCACGAGCGGCGCGACGAGATAGAACGCGATCCAGATGAATCCTGGCGCTGCGAGGGCTGCAGTGATCCAGCCTCCGCCCCCGCCACCGCGGTTGCCCTCGCCGAGGGCCGCCTCCGCCTTCCGCGTCCCTGGCTCAGGAACCGAGGAGCTGGACATCCTCCTCCTTCCAGGAGATCCGGATCCGCTCACCTTCGCGGCCACGCAAATCGGGGTACTCCTGGGCATCGACCTTGGCAAGCATGCGTTCGCCGCCTGTGAGCAGGTGCACCTTGACGAGGTCGCCGAGAAACTCTACGAAGACGATCTCACACTCGACCGAGTTAGGGCCCCCGGGCGAGGAGCTCTTGTCGACCGTCACCGCCGCTGCGCGAACGGAGACAACTGCCGGGTCCCCGATTGCGTGCGAGGCGCCAGGGGCACGCACACTGGCACGGACGTGCTCTCCATCCTCGACGACGAGTCGGTCGCCGTCGCGCTCGACGACCGTGCCGCGGATGATGTTGTTGTCACCCATGAACCGCGCGACGACGTCGGTCGCTGGTTTCGTGGCGATCGTCAACGGGTTTGCAATCTGCTGAATCCGGGCCTCGTTCATGACGACAATGCGGTCGGCCATCGAGAGCGCCTCTTCCTGGTTGTGCGTGACGTGGATGAACATCAGGCCCAACTGACGCTGGAGATCGCGGAGCTCGACGCGCATCCTCAACTGCAGCAGCCGGTCGAGATCGCCGAGCGGCTCGTCGAGCAGAAGCGCCTTGGGCTTCGTCACGAGGACCCGCGCTAGAGCGACGCGCTGCTGCTGACCACCGGAGAGCGCCCTCGGCTTTCGCTCGGCGAGAGGTGTTAAGCCGACGACCTCGAGTGCCTCGAGAGCCAGCTTCCGTCGTTCCTCCTTGCCGACTTTCTGCATCTTGAGGCCGAACTCGACGTTCGAAAGCACCGACCGATGAGGGAAGAGGGCGAAGTGCTGGAACACGGTCGTCGTCGGCCGCTTGTGCGGGGGTAGGTCGACGAGCGACTGGCCATCGAGAACGATGTCGCCGGAGCTCGGAAAATCGTGGCCGCCGATCATGCGAAGCGTGGTTGTCTTCCCACAGCCTGAAGGCCCGAGCAGGACAACGTACTCGCCGTGGTCAACGTGCAGGTTGACGTCGTCGACGGCAACCATACCGCCGGGGAACACCTTGGTCAGCCCGATGAGGTCGAGCCCGGACGATCCAGAGGGGGCGGCATCTGCCGCCCCCTCTGGATCCGATGTTGCTGTTTCTGACATTCGGTTAGGCAGAGAGGAAGTCGTTCGCTCGCTTGGTGAGGTAGACGCTCTCTCTCGGGTACGAGTTCCAGGACGCGTACTTGCAGATGCGGTTCTGGAACGAGCCACCCTCTCTGCGCTCGCCCTGCTTGATGTCGCCGACCTTGCCCGTGATGCCCGGAAGGTCTCTCGCGGCTGCCTTGCCGTTCCACCAGTAGTCGTACTCGGCGGCCGAGAACCCTGCCTTCTTCCCGGCGGCAGAGTTGATCCACGGGAGCAGCTTCTGGCCGTTGGCGATGTAGTAGCCCTGCCGCATGATCACGGCGCCCAGATACCCGTTGTAGTTCCAGTTGATGTAGTCGTAACAGGCCTGCAGTTTGGCCGGGTCTGTGACCTTCGACGAGATACCCTCCGTACTACACCAGCCCCGGAAGCCCTCGGGCGGCGCAGCGTAGAGGATGTTGACGCCGGCAGCCTTGACGAGCGCCACGGCCGGTGACCACATCGACTGGAGCACGACCTCCTTCGAGACCATGAAGTTCACCGAGTCAGTGAACGCCGACCAGAAAGCGCGGAACTGCCCGGCCTTCTTGTACGTCGTGAGGATCTTGAACAGCTTGTCGATCTCGGCCTTCGTCGGGTTCCCGAAGTCCGAGAACTTCATCAGGCCGAGCGCCGACACTGCGAACGCAGCGTCCTGGGCCATGATGCCCGGATCGCGGAGGAGCGACACCCGGCCCTTCCAGTTCTTGTTCAGCAGCTCCGCCCAGGAGACCTTGTTCGGAGCCTTGTTGATCACGTCGGCGTTGTAACCCATCGAGTCTGCGTTGAAGTGGGCTGCGGGGCCGACGATCCAGCGCGGCTCCGGCTTACCGCCGATCGGCTTTCCGTTCTCGCCGATCCACCGGACAATCTGCTTGTTGTTCTTCGGCCCGCCGGTGAACGCTGGGAGGCCAGTCGATCCATCAGGGTCGACGTACGTCGACCGGAAGGGGGCATTGCCGGCACCAAACGTGCACCTTGCGGACGCCGGATTGAGCTTGCCGCGCGAGAAGAGCTTGTACTGGGATTTCCAGCTCGGAATCCGCCTCGTGTCGACGGGCTGCAGGCTGCCAGACGGCCAGATCAAGAGCGACTGGTAGTTGTAGCCGCCGAAGACGTCGAACGTGTCCGGAGACGTGATCGCAATCTGTGGCTGCTTCCCGGAGTCGGCCAGGATGGGCTTCACCGTGAAACCCAGGTCCTTCGAGGCCTGCTTCGCGATATCCGGGATCGGGAACTCGACGCCCAGGCTGAGCACACGCAATGTTCCCGTGAACTTGCCGGCCGCATTCACCTCGCTTGACGCGCTTCTCGCAGCGCCCGCCGAGCCTGCAAATGCACCCATGCCGCCTACCGCGGCTGCGGCGGCGCCTCCGCGAAGAAGCAGCTCACGGCGGCTCAGGCCACCGCGCTCGTCCGCCCGGCGCGGCTCAGAAAGATCGCTGTGGCCGAGATCCTCGCC
>JAYTJO010000006.1:0-2869 GCA_043730975.1 Thermoleophilia bacterium
GTGAACTCGGGATTCGATGCGTACCCGACCTTCGTCAGCCCGCGTTCGTCGAGTCGATGACGAACCTTCATTCCCGTACCGACCGGCACCGTGCTCTTCATCACGACGACGCAGGCCTGGTCGATCGCAGGCAGCTCATCGATCACCGTCCAGACGGCCGAGAGATCGGCGTCGCCCGAGTAGGTCGGGGGCGTGCCAACGGCCACGTAGACGAAGTCAGCGCCGTCGATCGCTTCGGCGACGCTCGTGGTGAAGGTGAGACGCTCGGTGTTCGCCCCGATCAGCTCGGCGAGGCCGGGCTCGTAGATCGGAATCTCGCCGCGTTGCAGCGCTTCGACACGATCGGTGAGAACATCACGGATAACGACTGTATGTCCGAGATCAGCGAAGCAGGCCCCCGTAACGAGGCCGACGTATCCGGCACCAAAGACTGCAACCCTTGCTGGAGGCGCGCTCACGACCGACGGAGGGTAGCGCGCTCACCCGACGTTCGTTCGGGAGACCTTGACGCTGGTTAGGAGACCCTGACCTTCGCGACCGGCCGTAACCCCTTCGCGATCGCGAGCATCGTCTCGTTCGGAAGCCGATCGAGCAGCGTGTTGACGACCCAGTAGCTCGCGCCGCCCTGCCGGAGCACCACCGTGTGGAGGCGCGGACCGTTGTAGAAGAGCTCGTAGCGGCGTCCGCCGATATTCCTCACGAAGTTGCGGCTGCCGAGAACGGGTGCGTCATTCCAGTTGGACTGCTGGACACCCCAGTAGTCATTCGAGCCCATCTTGTACGTGAGCCTGACCGTCTTCTGGTTCTTGCCCTTGTCGTTGAAGCGGTAAAGCCGGATCGGCCGTTCCCGGTCGATCCAGGACGATCGCTCGATCACGGTCGGCACCATCAGCGGGAAGTCGACCCGGGACTGCCGCTCGCGTAGGAGGTCGAGAGAGGCGGAGGCACCGGGCACGACATTCGCCGGCTCCTTGTTCGGCGTCTGGTCGACCGTTGCCGACGCGAGCGTGCCGTGGAAGGTCTGCCCCACCACCGTCGTCAACATCGCACCGTTCGCGAGCGCGCGGATCGCGGGTGACGCCTTCTTCACGTCCGCGGAGCCGAAGAGCGCCGCCACCTTACGCGCACCCTCTCTCGCGCCCTTCTGCGCCGGATCGAAATAGATGACCGTGCGGAAGAACGAGAAGTTCGGCGCGTTCGCGGGAATCCCGTTCGGCGGTGTCAGGATCGGATAGCCGCGCTGGCCGAGCAGGTAGCTCGCGTTCGACGCCGAGCCTGTAACACCGTTGCCGTTGAGGACGGTGACGGCGGTCTCCTTGGGCGGCGGCGCCTTCGTCTTCACCTTCTCGCCGAGCGCAACGGCCGTCGCCTTCTTCGGCGACTCGACGTCAGGGTTCGCCCACTGCCGCACCGCTGACGAGATGTTTTCCGACGAGGTCGTCAGGTCGGAGAATCCTTCGAGTCCGTCGATGCGCGACTGGAAGACGTGCCCCGGGGGCAACGAGTAGGCAAGGACGGCATAGGAGAGCACGGTCTTGGCGCTGACGTTCTGGCCGCCACCCTGCGCGACCTCCAGGTTGCTCGTCAGCACCTTGATCACCTTCGGCAGCTTGCGCAGCGAGAAGTTCGTCCTGACCTGATCCTTCAGCGACCGGACGAAGAGTTGCTGCCGGGCGTTCCGGTAGAGATCGCTGTCCGTGTGCCGGTAGCGCACGAAATCGAGTGCCTGGTAGCCACCCAGGCGCTGATAGCCAGGCTGGAGGTTGATCGTGGCGTATCCTCCGGGCCCGCCTCTCGTATTGAGATAGCGCCGGTCGACGTCCATCCAGATCCCGTCGAGCTTGTCGACGAGCTGGCGGAACCCCGTGAAGTTCACGGTGACCAGGTAGTTGATCGGCACGCCCGTGAGCTTGCGCACCGTCTCGAGCGCTCCCTTCGCACCGCAGTTCGCGTACGCGGCGTTGATCTTGCCCGTGTACGACGAGCCGCCCGGGCAGACGAGCTCGGTGCGCAGATCGCGAGGGAACGAGAGCATCGAGATCGTGTCGTTCTTTGGATTTACCCGAACGAGCATCAGCGTGTCCGAGCGAGACGGCGCATCCTTTGCCTCATCCGCCCTGCGGTCATATCCGATCACGAGTGCGGTGGCAGGCTGGCCCGCGACCGGAAGATCGAGCCGGCGAGCGGTCACCTTGACGTCGACGCTCTTCGGAGCGACGGCCGCGACCGTTTCGTGGAGGTAGAGGTACGCCCCTCCGGCCACGCCCGAAGCGGCCACGACGACAACCATCGCTGCCCACGCGAGAATCGTCAAAACGAGCGTGCGCCGGCTCCGCCGGGGCGGTTCGGGCTGACGGTAGATCGCGATCGGGCCGACGACCTCCGGCGGCAACTGCATCTTCCCGTTGCCGTTCTCGGAATGTCCTCGTCCTACGCCTCTCTTGAGTGTCGTCCGCATAGGGAAAAGGGCGCCGAACGCCGTTCTATGACCAGGATAGCGGAGGCCCCGGCGAGATCAGCTCCGGTTTACAGCCTCCTAACGTTCGGAGCCGAGCGCGGCACCGAGAGCCGAGTCGAGCAATGCGAGGTCGGCCGCCGACCCGGCGCCGATCCGCAGGGCCGATGGGGCACCGAACGGTCCACCAGCCTGCACGGCCACATGGCGGGCGAGCAGCTCATCGGCAAGTCGAACCGCATCCGCCCCGACGTCCACGAAGACGAAGTTCGTAACGCTTCCAGCGAGAGGCTCGAGCCCGTGGGCGCGCAGGATCGAGATGAGCCTCTCCACGGCGATGATGTTTGCCTCTCGCCGGCGCTCGATCTCGGCCTTCTCGCCAAGGCTCGCAAGCGCCGCGGTCTGCGCGAGTGA
>JAYTJO010000007.1:0-3901 GCA_043730975.1 Thermoleophilia bacterium
TTCTCGAAGACCTGAACCGGCTCGGCGCTCGCCTTCAAACCCGCGACGGGGATCGATCCGTTTGCGAGCACGAGGTCGAGGTTGCCGTCGAGGTCGAGATCGACCCAAGACGCTCCCCACCCGGCAAGGCTCGTATCGAACGCCCCTGCGATGTCCGAGCGTGCGTCGCTGAACGCCGGGCCGGAGCCCTTCGCGACGTCGCTGCGGAAGACCGCATGCAGCTGCTTGTGGGAGTTGGTCACGAGGAGGTCGGTGCGACCGTCGCCGCTGTAGTCGGCGGCCGCGATCCCCATCCCTGCATTCGGGTCAGCGATACCCGCGCGCGCTGCACGCTCCTCGAGCCGGAAGCCGAGGCCGCTTTGGCTGCCCGGGAGGTTCATGTAGAGGCGGTTCGGGTTCGCGTCGTTCGCAACGTAGAGGTCGAGGCGACCGTCGTTGTCGATGTCGGTGAACACCGCTCCAAGACCGTGCTCGACGCGGGTGTCGATGCCGGCCTTCTCGCCGACCTCTCGGAACCGAGCGCGGCCGTTCGGGTCGTTCCCGAGGTTGAGATAGAGCAGGTCTCGGACGCCGAGGTGGTCGTTCGGGAATCCCGACGTCGAGTTCGGGATCACGGCATTCGCATTCGTGTAGCCCGCGACGAAGAGGTCGGGCCGCCCGTCGCCGTTCACGTCTCCGACTGCGGCGCCCGAATGCCAGCCCCAGGCCGTGATGCCGGCGGCACGGGCTCCTTCGGTGAAGCGGCCCTTGCCATCGTTCCAGAGGAGCGCATCGTTGCCGGCGGCCGTCACGTAGATGTCGCTGAATCCATCGCTGTTGAAGTCGCCGACGACGCACCCGCTCCCGCGAATCCGGATCCCTGCCTTCGATGTCCGGCTGACATCGGTGAACGTGCCGTTCCGGTTTCTGAACAGCGCGCTTCGCGGTGGCCCGCCATGCTCGAGCCAGTGGCCATAGTCGAGGTCGGAGTACGAGTTGACCGCGAAGAGATCGAGCCAGCCGTCGTCATCGACATCGACCCAGCAAACTCCTCCGCCCATCATCCCGATCGCGTCCGTCGTGCGTGGGGTGCGGAACGCGCTCTGGCGGAAGTCGATCCCGACCCGCGCCGCAACATCCTCGAGCTGGATGCCCCCGAGACCGGACGAGGCGAGTTGCGCCGAGGCTCCGGCTGCTGCCTCGGGTGTTCCTCCCCGCATGCCGACGATCACGTACCGCCCTCGATCGAGCTGAAGCTCGAGAGTCCGGGTAAAGGGTGTCGCATTGCCGCGGAAGGCCACCGTCGGAGGTGTGCCCTCGACGGTGACCAGCGTCTCGGTGCCGGAGACCGTGGCGATCACGAGCGGCGGCGCCTGGCCGATGGCGGCCTCGAGGTTGATCTGCAGGCTCTCGATGGTGCGCGTCGGAACGATGAGCGCGCGGTTGCTCGCGAGGCCGATCTGCTGCCAGAGACCCTGCAGCCGCGCGCCGCCCGCCGCGGTGGCGGCCACGCTCCTGTCTCGTTTGCGAAGCGCCTCGGCTTCGAGCTTGAAGTCGGAGACGAGATCAGCCGTGACCTCGCGAGCGAGAGCGGCGTCGAGCTGCGTTGCGACCCCTTTCGAGGGAAGAATCGTTGCGGGCGGCAGCACTCCCGTGGCAGCCGGGCTCGCGAACGCCGCGCTCGGACGCGCGGGAAGGCCGGCGAGAACGAGTAGCCCAGCGAACGCAGCGCAGCCGCCGACCGCCAGGGCGCCGAGAACGGGCCGCCGCGGAACGGTGAACATCGGCCCGAAGCGCGGCGCGAGCAACGCGATCACCGGGCGCGAAGCGCACACGAGCGTCAGCGCGCCGAGCAGCGCGACCTTCGTCCAGAACTCCGTCGTCGTGGGCGCGATCAGGAGCACGGCGAGGAGTCCGATCGCGACGGCGTAGACACGGCGCTGACGGATTCCGGACGGCGAGGTCTTCGGGTCGGTGATCATGAAGAAGAGAAAGATGAGCACCTCGGGCGAGAAGACGAGCACCCGCCAGAACTCGAACCCGGTGATCGGGCCAAGGTGCCAACGGGCCGTCATCTCGTGACCGGCGGCGGCAATCACGCCGATACCAACCGCGAACGTGACCCAGAACGTGACGGCGATCGCGAGCAGGTGGAGCCGCAGCAGGATCGTGAAGACGCCAACGACGATGATCCCGAGCGCGAGCACCATCCAGAGGGACATCGGCCCCCACCAGAGGGCCAGTGGATCGGCCCGCGTCGATCCGAGGAGCACGAAGCAGACGACGAGCCCGAAGTTCGAGGGGTTGAGGAAGTGGTGGCCCCGGAAGCGGATCAGGTGCTTCGAGAGGAGGGCTACGGCGGCCGTCCCGGCGAAGATCCACCACCCGTTCATGCTCCACCAGTCCCCGTGCTCCGTCCCGGGAACGCGGAGGACGAATGCAACGCCGTTGCCCGTCAGCAGGGCGCTCGCCGGCCACATGATCACGCGTCGCTGCCGGAACGTGATCCCGAACTCGAGGATCGCGCAGGTCGCGAGCGCGACGAGGATCTGTGCGATCGAGAGCTGGAAGCCAAACGCCGTCTGGCCGAGGACCTGCAGCGACGTGATGACGGCAGCAAGGCGCAGCCTGGGGTCGCGCACCTTCGGCAGCAGCACCGGGTATGCCGTTCCACGGATCGTAAGTGTTCGCCCCACCGCTGGATCAGCCAGGATCGATGCGCCCATGAGGGTCATCGTACCGTCGTGGCCTCTGGATTCAGGCCCGTCCCTCGGGTGTGCGACCCGTTGTGGGTCGCGTGTGCGTCGGTGGCCGGGCCGTTGCTTTATTCTTTGAAGCATGCTCGACGTTCGCGCCCGCACTCGACACCGCCCGTAGAGGAGAGATCGTGTGCGTGGCCCCCCGGATTTCAATGCCGGCGATGGTCTATCCCCTCGCAGGGAGGCCACAGTGAGCACGACGCGCGCGGCGGAGATGGGCCTCTACTCGGCCGACTATGAACACGATGCGTGTGGCGTTGCGTTCGTCGCTCGGCTGGATGCGATCCCGCAGCACGAGACGGTCGAGCGGGCGCTGCAGGCGCTCGAGAACCTCGAGCATCGCGGCGCGACGGGTGCCGATGCCGGCACGGGCGACGGTGCCGGCATTCTCTTCCAGCTGCCCGACGCGTTCTTCCGCGCGGTACTCGACGAGCCGCTTCCCGAGCCGGGTCGCTACGGCGTCGCGATGTGCTTCCTTCCCGTCGATGAGGCACGGCGGAACGAGCTCGAGGAGCATCTCGCCCGTCTCGTGGAGGAAGAGGGACAGCGGCTCGTGTGCTGGCGTGACGTTCCCGTCGACCCTGCCTTCGTCGGGGTGACCGCGGGTGCGGCGGCGCCCGTGATCCGGCAGCTCTTCGTCTCGGCTGGCGTCGAAGCAACCGTCGACCAGGACGCCTTCGAGCGAAAGCTCTACGTAATCCGCCGCCGCTTTGAGCTGGAGCTCGGCTCCGACGCGATCGTTCCGAGCTTCTCGTCGCGCACGATCGTCTACAAGGGGATGCTGACGGCGACGCAGCTGCGTGGCTACTTCCCGGACCTCCAGGACGAGCGCACGGCGTCGGCTCTCGCGCTTGTCCACTCCCGCTTCTCGACGAACACGTTCCCGAGCTGGGAGCTCGCGCACCCGTACCGGATGATCGCCCACAACGGCGAGATCAACACGGTGCGCGGCAACATCAACTGGATGCGCGCGCGCGAGTCGCAGCTCGCGTCGGAGCTCTTCGGCGACGATCTCCACAAGGTGCTCCCCGTCGTCCAGGCGGGAGGGTCCGATTCCGCGACGCTCGACAACGTGCTCGAGCTGCTCGTCCTCGGCGGCCGCTCGCTGCCGCACGCGATCATGATGATGATCCCCGAGGCGACCGCCGGGCGCACGGATCTCG
>JAYTJO010000008.1:0-1505 GCA_043730975.1 Thermoleophilia bacterium
CGGAGCAGATGCAGTGGATGCCGCCACCGCCACCCTCCCCCATGCCCTTCGTGCCGAGCGGCGTGAAGGGTGATGGTGACTCGAACGCACCCGTCTTGAGCGGGGGCATGTCGAGCGCGTGCGGCACGTGGTAGTCGTAGAAGTTCGGGGTGAGCAGGTTGCCGTCCTCGTCGTAGACGAACGACTCCCAGAGCGCCGCTCCGATCGCGTGCGCCGTGGCGCCCATCACCTGGCCTTCGACGATCTGCGGGTTGATCCGCACGCCGCAGTCATCGACCGCCGCGTAGTCGACGACCTCCGTGACACCCGTCTCGGGATCGATCTCGACGATGCACGCATGGATCTGCGTCGCGTAGGTCAGGGTGAGATTGCCGAACTTCCGCTCCTTGTCCGGCACGTCGAATGGGGGTCGGTAGACGTAGCGGCAGTTCATCGTCGGCGGGTCGTCGGGGAACCCTGCGTTGTTGGCATTCGGGATCGCCCCGAGCGCCATGAACGGGAGCGCGGCCTCGTGGTTGTCCTTGATCCGCGCGAACCCGTCCGCCAGCTCGATCGCTTCCTCCGGGCACTGGAAGACCATCGACGCGAGCTTCACCATCTGGCCCGCGAGCATGTCCGCGGCGCCCTTGACAGCGCTGAGGCCGGTGACGGCGAACTGGCTCGCGTAGGTGCCGGAGAAGCCGGCATGTGAGTTCCAGTAGCTGTCGTGCCCGGCTCGCACGTTCACGATGTCGACGTCACAGTGGAGGATGTCGGCGACGACCTGCGCGGCCGTCGTCTCGTGTCCCTGCCCCTGTGGCGTCGTCCCGAGGGTCACAACCACTTCCCCGAAGATGTCGAGCTTGACGGTCGCAACTTCGTTGTTGCCCGAGAACTGGAGCTCGGGGTTGATCAGCTGCGACTGCCCGAAGTTGTTCGTTCCCGAGTCGAGTGTCGAGCCGATGCCGAGCCCGAGGAGCTTGCCGCGGGATGCCGCCTCTGCCCGTCTCGTGTCGATGTTAGACGCACCGATCAGCTCGAGCGCCATGTCCATCGCCCGTGGATAGTCGCCGGAGTCGTAGACGCAGCCGTTCGGCGTCTCGTACGGCATGTCCTCCGGCTGCACGAAGTTGAGCCGTCGGATCTCGACAGGGTCGAAGTCGAGCGTCTGCGCCACGATGTCGATCACGCGCTCGGTGAACCACAGCTGCTGCATCCGCGAGTAGCCACGGTTCGGCGAGACGGGTGCCTTGTTGGTCATCGCCTGGGTGAACTCGAGCCTGATGTTGCGCCACTTGTACATCCCAGCCGCGACCTGCGACCAGATGACGCCGCCGAGCGGCTCGTAGCGAAGGTACGCCCCGGCGTCGTCGATCGCGTTCGTCCTGAAGCCGAGCAGGGTTCCATCGGCCTTGACGGCGACCTCCGTGTTCTCGAACCAGCGCTCGTTGCCGTGTGACATCGACTGGTGGAACTCCGTCCGCCACTCGGTCCACTGGATCGCGCGCTTGAGCTTCCGTGCTAGC
>JAYTJO010000009.1:0-5564 GCA_043730975.1 Thermoleophilia bacterium
CGACGAAACGTGCCATGTGCGTCGTCCGCCGGCTACCGGCCGTTACCCGATCGAGACGGGAGTGAAGAGCTCCACTTCGACGGGGCTGGGAACGTAACCCTTGACGCTCTTCTTGAATCCGAGCGCCGGGCTTGCATTGGCGTACGGCACCACGGGCAAGTACTTCATCACCTGGATGCTCGCAGCCTGGTACATCTTCGTCCGCTTGTCGAGATTCGACTCCGCGTCAGCTGCCTTCAACGCGGCGAACAGGGACGGGTTTTTGAACCCGAACGCTGCGTTCTCGGCAGCGAAGAAGGTGTTGAGGAAGTTGGAGGGATCACCGAAGTCGCCGGTCCAGCCAAGGAGATAGAGCGCAGCCTGGCCGGACTGGGCGCCCGACAGATAACCGCCACGCCATGGGGCCGGCTTGGGAATGATCTTGAAACCGGACTTCTCGAGGCTGGCTGCAAACCCCTGGAAGTTACGCGGCGGATCCGGCATGTAGCCGCGAGGACGGTCGGTCGGATACCAGAACTCGAGCGTCACGGGGAGTGACAGGCCGGCCTCCTGGAGCAGCGCCTTGGCCTTCGTCGGGTTATAGGAGTAGTCCGGAATGCCCTTCTTCGCGTAGCCTTCGAGGAGCGGCGGCAGGAACTGGTTCGCGACCTGGCCGCGACCACCGTAGAAGGCACCGACCACGGCTTTCTTGTCGAGGCCGTAGGCAACAGCCTGACGCACCTTGATGTTGCTGAGTACGCCACCTGCGATCTTCTGGTTCATGCCGACGTAGCCGATGTTGAACGCGGGTCGGCTCAGCACCTTCAGGCTCGAGCTGTTCGCGACCGACGGGACGTCCTGCGGTGAGAGCAGGTTGGCGCCGTCGAGCTCGCCCGACTGCAGCGCCTGGAGGCGGGCCGTCGAGTCGCTGATCGGACGGAAGATGAGCGTCTTCAGCTTCGCCTTGGTGCCCCAGTAGCCGTCGTTTCGAACCATGACCAGCTTGTCGCCGATGCGCCATGACTTGAACTTGAACGGACCTGTTCCGATCGGATGCGACGTACCGAACGTGCCGGTCGGCCGGAACGAGCCGTCCGAGCCCACGGTGCCGGCATCGGCCTGGTACTTGACGAGCGCCGTCGGGCTCGCGATCGCGAACGACGGGAGCGCGATGGCAGCGAGGAATGACGTCGAAGGCCGTGTCAGAGCAATGCGCGCGGTCGACTTGTTCACGATCTTGCAGCCGCGATACAGGCTCTTGTCGGGCCCGGGGTTCCCGGTCGACGGCTTCGCGTACCCGCCGAAGACGGTGAACCAGTAGAAGTGGGTCGACTCACCCTGGAGGTAGCCCGGGAGATTGTAATTCCGGTTGAAGTTGAAGCAGACCGACCCGGCGTCCATCGTTGTCCCGTCGTGGAACTTCACGCCCTGGCGGAGAGTGAACGTCCAGGAGAGGCCGTTCTTGGAGGTCGTCCAGCTCGTCGCGAGCGCGGGGATGACCTTCGTCGTGCCGGCCTTCAGCCCCACGAGCCCTTCGAACATCTGCAGGACGGCGCGCCCTGAGGGGCCGTCCGAGACGATCGGTCCGTCGAGTAGCACGGGGTCGCCCTCCGTGCCGAAGACGAACGTGTCAGTCGCATGCGTGCGGCTCGTCGCAGCGAACGCAGCGGCTGCGGCAAACAGCGCAACCACAGACAACGCGAGCGTCAGTCGTAGTGTCCTGTTCATCGTGCTCCTTTCGAGGATCCTGTTCCGTTCCCCGGATATGGGTGGCGGCTGAACAGTATGACCCAGGTTTGGCAGAAAAGTTTGGGAAACGTAATGGTGACGCGGGCGTTCTGGTTGTGAGCGAGCGAACGGAGCTCTGAATCTCTCCACCCGCGCTGACTTGTGGTCGCCTTCACGAGAGCGTACGATTGTGCCCGCATGGGGTACCGGAACGCTCTGCCGCAGCTCGATGGGCAGGTCTTGCTCTGTGACGGCGGCGTCGAGACGACCCTCGTCTTCCTCGAGGGCATCGACCTGCCGTGCTTCGCCACCTTCCCGCTCCTCGAGCAGGACGACGGCCGCGCAGCAATGAGGCGGTGGTTCGCACCGTTCTTCGATACGGCCAGGCGCCACGGCACAGGCTTCGTGCTCGAGGCCAACACGTGGCGTGCGAACCCCGCCTGGGGTTCCCAGCTCGGCTACTCCCTCGACGAGCTCGCCGAGGCGAACCGCCGCTGCATCGCTTTCGCCGAGGAGCTCCGGGCCGAGGAGGAGGCGCCCGGCCGGCCGGTCGTGATCAGTGCCCCGTTCGGGCCCGAGGGCGACGCCTACGACCCGGAGCATCACCTCACGATCGAGCGGGCCGAGGAGTTTCACGCATGGCAGGCCGGAGTTATTGTCGACACGGCTGCCGACGTCATCACCGGGCTGACGATCACCTACGCCGAGGAGGCAATCGGGATCGTGCGCGCGGCGACGGGCGTCGGGATGCCCGTCGTCATCTCCTTCACGGTCGAGACAGATGGGCGACTCCCGAGCGGACAGCTTCTGGCGGAGGCGATCGAGCAGGTCGACCGCGAGACCGATGGAGCCGCGGCGTACTTCATGATCAACTGCGCCCACCCCACGCATTTCCTGCCTGTGCTCGACGGCCCGGGGCCGTGGCACCGCATCCGCGGCATTCGCGCGAATGCATCGACGATGAGCCACGCCGAGCTCGACAACTCCGAGGTGCTCGACGACGGCGATCCTGTCGCCCTGGCGCGCGGGTATCTCGAGATCGGCAAGCGGCTACCGGATCTCGTCGTCCTCGGCGGCTGCTGTGGCACCGACCACCGCCACGTCACGAGCATTGCCGACGCCTGGTTCGGCGAGCCTCCCGCCGCAGCCTAGGCTCGAGCGGCGAGTAGATCCGCGACGCGCACCTGCTCGGTGAGTAGCGTTCGGAACTTCGCGGGGTCGCCATCGATGTACGCCTCGCAAAGATCCTGCCCCGCCGAGTACGTGATGACGTAGGCGCACCATGTCGGGTCGGTGACGAACCGGACGCCGTGGGCCGCCCTGGCCGGAGTGCGGAGCCCCCAGCGCTCGACGTAGGCGCGTGCGTCGTCCTCGGTGCCGCCCTCCTCGTGAATCATCAACGCGGCGTCGACGCCGATGCGTCCGAGCGGCCTCTGCGCCTCTCCGATCGCCATCGCCTCGTCGAGATCGGTATCGTACCCCTGACCTGCGAGCGCGGCCACGAGCGCCGCGGAGAGCTCCTCGTCCAGGAGCACACCGAGCCCCGCTTCCGCGATGCCCTCGCTGATCACTGCTTGCGGGGTCGGGACGAGCTTTAGCGCCTCCTCGAGCTGGCCGCCGTCACTGATCAGACGCTGCTCCTTCACAGCACGCTCCGTGTGGTGACCCGGGTAACCTCGTGGGCGGCGAGCTTCACGATGTCGGTCGCCATCGCGGGCTGATCGACGTTGATCACAACGCGACTGCGGAGGTCGCCGAGGAGTAGTTGAACGCCCACCAGGGCTCGTCGGACACGGCCTCGATCGCAACCTCCTCACCCGCGGGCAGGTCGAGGAGGAGAGCCGTGCGGGTGCGGAGGATCTCCGAAACGGCAGTCAGAGCAGGAACCAGGCGTTCGGCGACGACAAGGCGCTCGTTGCGTCAGGCTTCGAGACGATCGCGCAGATCTCCGTTGCCCGGCAGGAGACGCTCGAGCTGCTCGTGCGCCTCGCGGTAGACATCGAGCGACACGCACTCGGGGCGGACGCCGTAGCAGCGCTCGACCTCGTCGGCGTACGAGATGCCCTCTCCCGCAGCACGCCGGCGTAGGTGCGCAGGCCGCGAATCTGATCTTCCAGCCAGCCGCCGCGTTGCGCGTCGAGCTCGCCGGCAGCGGCAACAGTTTGACTCAGGGAATCGGCCTCCGCGGCGAGCTCGGCCGGAGCGATCGGAGACTCGGCCGCGACCGCATCGGCGAGCTCGGGCGGCCCGTAGTAGGCGTCGACGAGCCCGTCGACGCCCCTACCGAGCCGGAGGCCGAGGGTCAGATAGCGCTCGATGACGTCGGTCATGGACGTTCCGTACGACACGCCGATCTCGGACGAGCGGCGAAGCGGACGACTGCCAGTTACCACTTCTTCACCAGTGTGAAATACTCGATCCCCGATGGACGTCGTCTGGCTCGGGGAATCTCATGCGCACGAACCGTCAGTTGTCGGAGGCAAGGCGGTCGTCGGCACGAAGCGGGCGACCGCTGTCCTGCAGGACGGCCAACTGGTCGAGGTCGACGGAACGAGCGGCAGCGTTCGGATCATCGAAGCGTGAGCCGCGGGATGGGCGCCGAGCGCGCGGTGTTGATCGCCGTTGCGCTCGGCGCCCTTCTCGCACCCCTCAATTCGACGATGATCGCGGTCGCGCTGCCGGACATCGTCGATGACTTCGACTCGTCGATCGGCACCGTCGGCTGGCTCGTCACGTCGTACCTGCTTGCGCTCGCTGTCGTACAACCGGTGGCCGGAAAGCTCGGTGATCGACACGGCAGGCGGCCCTTCATCATTGGCGGGCTTGTAATTTTCGGGATCGCGTCGCTGGGCGCCGCACTCTCACCGAGCCTCCCGTTCTTGATCGGGTTCCGCGTGGCGCAGGCCGTGTCGGGTGCCGTCGTCTTTCCGAACGGAGCGGGTCTCATTCGTGAGCTCATCCCTGCGAATCGGCGCGGCGGGGCGTTCGGCATCGTGGGCGGATCAATCGCGCTTGCAGCAGGGCTTGGCCCGCTAATCGGGGGCGTCCTCGTTGGCGTCGGCGGCTGGCGGGCGATCTTTCTCGTCAATGTCCCGTTTGTTGTGGCGGCGCTCGCGATCGCCTGGCGGGCCGTTCCCCGGAGCCCCGGCATCGTGCCGGAGACCGCGTTCGACTGGCTAGGAGCCGCCCTTCTCGCGGCGGTTCTCGGAGGCTCGGCTGCGCTCGTCGTCGAGAGCGTGCACGCTCCCCTGACACTTGCTCCCGGAATTCCCATCCTGCTCGTCCTCGCCGTTGTCTTCGTGCGCCGTGAACTGCGGCACCCGGACCCCGTGTTCCAACCGCGCTTCTTCCGGATTCGCTCCTTCGCCGCGGCGAACGCGGGAATCTCCGCGAGCAACCTCGCCTTCTACACCGTCCTGCTCGCGACGCCGCTCCTTCTCACGCGACAGTTCGAATGGTCGAGCTTGCAGATCGGGGTCGCGCTGGCGTTGCTCTCCGCGCCCATGGTCATCTTTTCTCCGATCGGTGGCAGGCTCGCCGATCGATACGACCGGAGGCTGCCCTCCGTCGCGGGCTGTGCGGTTCTCACGGCAGGGCTCGTGCCACTTGCGGTCGCGCCAGGCCTGAGTACCTACGCTCTGCTGCCGTGCCTCCTCCTGATGGGTTCCGGTGTTGGGCTGTCGTCGGCCGGCCTACAGGCTTCGGCGATCGAGGCGCTCGAACCCGCTCAAGCAGGTGTCGCAGCTGGCCTGTTCTCTACCTCCCGCTACATCGGCAGCTTCGCGGGGTCGATCGCCCTGGCGCGCCTCCTCGACGAGGGTGAGGGACTCTCCGGATTCCACGCGGTCTTCGTGATA
>JAYTJO010000010.1:0-2938 GCA_043730975.1 Thermoleophilia bacterium
ACGACCAGCCGGACTGGTCACCCGACGGATCGAAGGTCGCGTTTCAGCACTGCCTCGAGGCGGCGTGCAATGTGTGGACGGTCACGCGGAGCGGGGCAACCCTCCGCCGGATCGGCCGGGCCGATGATGAGGCAGATCCCGCCTGGGCTCCGGACGGCAAGCAGATCGCCTACGCCCGCGGCGCAGGAGGGTCGGACGGAGACGGTGGCCGCGGACCGCTCACGCCCGGCCAGATCGAGCACGCCGAGATCTACGTGATGAACGCGAACGGTGGAGCGGCACGTCCGCTCACGGGGATCACTACCGGGAAGCCTTTCTCTGCCGACGTCGAGGCCCCGGCCTGGTCGCCGAGCGGAAAGCAGATCGTCTTCGCGGTTCACAACTCGAAGCTCGGCGAACCTGCGAATCAGCGAGCCCTGTTCGTGATCAACGCCGACGGCTCCGATCAGCGCCAACTCACTCCCTGGAGCCTCAACGGCGGCGGCCCCCCCGACTGGTCTCCCGACGGCAAGAAGATCCTCTTCCGCTCCGTCCCCGGCAGGGAGCAGCACGGCAACCTCTACACCGTTAACGTTGACGGCGGCGGCCTGAAGCAGATCACCCGCTACCCGGCACCCAAGACCGTCTACTCGGGCTCGTTCTCCCCCGACGGCAAGTGGATCACCTTCTCCAGGTTCACCACGAGCCCCTATCCGAGCGTCTTCGTCATGCGCGCGGACGGGACAGGAGTCCGCCGAGTTAGCGCACGAAACAGCGTCGGGCCTGACTGGGGAAGCGCCCGCTGAGCGCTGAGCGGGCTTTCTCGTGACGACGATCTCGGCAAGATCGAGGGCCGGTAGCCTGTGGCATCGTGGCTGACTCCCGGCTTCCATCGCTCCAGCCATCGAAGGAGGCGGCACGAACCATGTTCAGGATCGCACTCGGAACGTGGCTCGCCGTTCTCAGCCTCGCGCTCGGCGCCGCCGTCTCGCAGGCCAACCCGAACAACACGAGCGGCGGGCTGTTCGACTACGACCGCTCGGCGCCGCTCGAGGTCGTCTCCGGCAAGACCACGACGTCGCAGGGAATCGTTCGCCAGGAGATCTCGTACCGAGCGTCCGCGTCGCTTCGGCTCAAGGCGTACTTCGTCCACCCCGACGCCGGCGGCCCGTGGCCGCTCGTGATCTGGTCTTCCGGCGCAGGCTACGACCGCCGGGAGCAGCTACCCGAAGCAGTCAATCTCGCACGCAGCGGCGCCGCCTCGCTGCTCGTCGACGCTCCGCCCATCAAACCCGGCTGCCGCAACGTCGGTCTCCAGCTCTACGTCAACTACGTCATCAGCCGGCGCCGGGCCGTCGACCTCGTGAAGACGCTTCCGAACGTGGACGCGAAGCGGATCGCGGCGGCCGGCTTCAGCTTCGGCGCCGAAATCACCGCCACGCTGTCCGGCGTCGACCACCGGATCGTCGCCTTCGCCCTCAAGTCGGGACGCGCCCATAACACGGGCTTCGTCCGCATTTTGTGCACGTCGCTCGGCCCGGCGAAGATCGATGCGCGCGTCGCTGAGCTCAGCGTCGTCGACCCCGTGCACTGGGTTGGGCGGACGGCCCGTGCGGCCACGCTCATCCAAAACGGCACGCAGGACTCTCTGACTCCGCGACCCGACGTGCTGGCGCTCTACACCGCGGCGCGACAGCCCAAGGAGCTGCGCTGGTACCCGGCCGGCCACGACCTGAATGCCGCGGCGACCGAGTACCAGGCGCAATGGCTGCTCCGCCGCCTCCGCGCCCGCTAAGCCTGCGTAAGGGTTCCGTGAAGAAACCCAACCACGAGGCCGTTCTCGCGTCTCTCTCATCATGGGCGCTGAAGACATCACTGCGGGGGGAGAGGTCGTCTACCTGCTCGCCGAGCTCCGGTCAGACGAGCAGGGGCCGGTCCACGAGATCGGCTCGCGTGCACGCGTGCTCGAGGCCGACGGCGATCGGCTGACGCTCGCCGTCGGCTACGGCCGCTTCGAGAGCATCGTCACCTGCTCGCGCGCACTCGTCGCCCGGCAGCGACGCTCGCTCGCCTCACGGCGGACGCTGCGCGCCGACCGCTGGTCGACGGCCTGACCGCCTCGTCGCGTTCGACCGGAGACTCGTAGGTGCTGCACCTGTCCCGCACCTTTCACGGCGTTCCACCGGTGGGGGTTCCGGTGGAAGGTTGCGAGACTAGCCAGCGTCGATGCCCTTCGCGCGCAACTCCGAACGAGCTTGCTCGGTCTTGCCCGGCTCGACGCCGAGCACCTGCAACACAGAGTCGGCCTTGAGAAACTGCACCTCGTCGTACTGCACGATCTGAACGAGGTTGCCCCAGGGATCTCTGAAGTCCAGACCCCTGCCCGGGAGCACCTCGACCCCGACTGCATCGAGCGCCGCCCGCGTCGCGTTCCGGTCGTCGACGACGAGACCGAAGTGACGGTGGTCGTCCACATCCCGAGTGCGACCACAAGAGAGAGCGATGAACTGATCGCCGATATCGATGAACGCCATCTGTGCCGAGCGGCCCCGCAGAGTGAGATCGAAGATCTGCCCGTAGAACGCGAGCGCCTCGTCGATATCGCCCACCTCGAGGGCGACGTGGTTGATCCCCACGAGCTTGGGCCGTCTCATGATTCGCCAGTCTATTCCGGCGGCCTCGCGGGTCACTTCGAGCTCGGGAAGGAAAGCGGCTGCTCGCAGCCATCCCGTCTGTCTCACGATGAGATCGGACTCCGACAGCCCCGCAGAAGATGTCGTGTACCTCCTCGCCGAGCTTCGCTCCGACGAGAAGGGCTCCGTTCTGGAGATCGGTTCACGAGCTCGTGTGCTCGAGAGTGACGGAGACCGGGTGACGCTTGCGGCTGCCCACGGTGGTGGCGAGGACATCGTCACCTGCTCGCGCGCCTTCGTGGCACGGAGAGAACGGTCGCTCACGG
>JAYTJO010000011.1:0-5329 GCA_043730975.1 Thermoleophilia bacterium
GGTGAGCGATCGCCGCAGCGTGATCGGGCACGTACGTCATCGTCGATCGATCGGGACGCACGTAGCCCGTGTCGACCTGGCGCGCCGGCAATTCGTGCACGGGCGCATCGACCGGCTCGTACGAGATTCTCGAAAGGAGATGCGCGATGCAGTTGAGCCGCGCGTTCCGCTTCACATCTGCCTCGACGACCCACCAGGGCGAGATGTCCGTGTCGGTGTGAACGAACATCTCGTCCTTCGCGCGCGAGAAGTCGATGAAGCGCTTCCGCGACTCGACGTCGATGTCGCTCAGCTTCCAGCGGCGGGTGGGATCGGTGATGCGAGCCTGGAAGCGCCGCTCCTGCTCCTCGTCGCTGACCGAGAACCAGTACTTGACGAGGATGATCCCGTCCTCGATCAGCATGTTCTCGAACTGAGGGCACTGGCGGAGGAAGCGGTGGTGCTCGTCGGGCGTACAGAAGCCCATCACCTTCTCGACGCCTGCGCGGTTGTACCAGCTGCGATCGAAGAGGACGATCTCCCCTGCGGCGGGCAGGTGCGCGATGTAGCGCTGGAAGTACCACTGCGCTCGCTCGCGCTCGGTCGGCGCCTGGAGCGCCGCGATCCGGCAGAAGCGGGGATTGAGGCGCTCCTGGATCCGCTTGATAGCACCGCCCTTTCCGGCCGCGTCCCGGCCCTCGAAGATCACGGCGACCCGTGTGCCCGACTCACGGACCCAGTCCAGCATGAGGGCGAGCTCGATCTGGAGTCGCTGCAGCTCCTGCTCGTACTGCGCCCGGGTGATGCGGGGCGCCTTCCCGTCCTTGTCGGCTCGTGCCATCGAGTGGGAGGCTACCGCAGTCCCGAGGGACGTCGATTCGCAGGAGCGTGATGGGAGCGGCTCTAGCGCTCCTCGAACCGTTCGATCATGTCGCCGATCGCGGCCAGGAGCTGTCGGTGACCACGGAGATCCCGGCCGCCGTCCGCGAGGAGTTCGGTCTCGATGCCGTGGTAGACGATCGCGACGAGGCCCGCGAGTGCTCCTGCCGGCAGCGGCAGGGGGCGCCTGTGCTCGAGCGCCCAGGCCGCGATCGTCTCCTCGAGGAGCTCGATCCAGCCGTCGACCGAGCTGCGCCAGCGCTCCGCGAGCTCGGGATCGGAGAGTCCCGCGGCCCAGAGCTCCCAGAGCATCCGGACGTACCCCGATTCCATGTCTTCATCGAGGTACGCAGCGGCCGCGCGCCATCGATCTGCGAGCGAACCGGGGCCTGCGAACAGCTCACGCTGCCGCTCGAGGAGTCGGTCGTTCTCGCGCTCGAGCACGGCTGCGAGCAGACCGGCACGTGACCCGAAGTGGTAGTGGACGAGTGAGAGGGGGACATCGGCTGCAGCGGCGACGGCGCGGGTGGAGGCCGCGGCGTAGCCGACTCGACCGATCAGCCCGGCCGCAGCGTCGAGAATGAGTTCACGTTTGTCGACCCCGCGGGCGCGCCGTCCGTCCGTTCTCTCCGCGGAACTTGACATGCCTCGATCGTATCAGCTATAAAGTCGGTCGACCGACCAATACAGAGTCTCTGCAGTGATGGACACTACGGCAACCGAGAGGAGACGTGGTGGAGTGGCGGTGAAGACCAGAGCATTCGAGAGAGCGCACGCGCCAGATCTCTCGCGCGCCGCACAGCCTTCGTTGACGGGTGCCGTCGATGTGAACGGCGTCGAGATCGCCTGGGAGGTTTTCGGGGAGGGGGAGAACACGGTGCTCTTCATGCCGCCGTGGGCGATCGTCCACTCACGGTTCTGGAAGGCACAGATTGCCACCATGGCCCGCTCGTTTCGCGTCATAAGCTACGACGGACGCGGCAACGGCAGATCGGGTAGGCCGCGCGCGAGTGGGGAGTACTCCGATCGGGTCAAGGTCGGCGACGCACTCGCGGTTCTCGAGGCGACGGGAACGAAGGACTGCCTGGTAGTCGTTCACTGCGGCTCTGCTGGCACGGGGCTCAGACTCGCCGCCGGGTATCCCGATCGTGTTCGCGCGATGGTCTCGATCGCACCCTCGCTGCCACTGTCACCACCGATTCCCGAGAGGGTCGGGTTTCCACTCCGGGAGGCCGCGAGCAGCTACACCGAGTGGGGGAAGGCGAACGTCCACTACTGGGCCTCCGAGGGTGGCTACGACGACTACCTCCAGTTCTTCTTCGGGCATTGCTTTCCGGAGCCCCATTCGACGAAGCAGATCGAGGATTGCGTCGGCTGGGGGCACGAGATCGGTCCCGAGACGCTGGCAACCCTGATGGGTGCTCCCGACACGACCCGCGAGGAGGCGATCGACCTGCTCGGGCAGATCACGTGCCCGGTCCTGTTCGTCCAGGGCACCGAAGACGAGATCACCCCGCCCGACAGGGGCGCGGCAATGCAGGCGCTCCTCCCGGGCTCCGAGCTCGCCACGTTCGACGGCTGCGGTCACGGCGTCAACGCACGTGACCCCGTTCGGTTCAATCTCCTGCTCCGTGACTACGCCGACCGGATCTTCGATACTCCTGAGAGATTTGCCTTTCGGCGAGCCTTGACCCGGTCCCCGCGGGTGCTTCTCGTCAGTTCACCAATCGGTCTCGGCCACGCCTGGCGCGACGTTGCGATCGCCGAGGAGCTGCGCCGGCTCCGTCCCGGGATCGAGATCGAGTGGCTGGCTCAGGATCCGGTGACACAGGTGCTCGAAGCATGTGGTGAGACGATCCACCCCGCCTCGGCGCTCATGGCTGGCGAGTCGGCGCACATCGCTGCCGCGTCATCGGGGCACGAGCTCCCCGTCTTCCAGGCGTGGCGCGAAATGGATGAGATCTTCGTTGCGAACTTCATGCTCTTCCACGACGTAGCGCGCGATGGTCTCTACGACCTCTGGATCGGTGACGAGGCGTGGGAGGTCGACTACTTCCTGCACGAGAATCCGGAGCTGAAGACGGCGCAGTACTGCTTTCTCACGGACTTCGTCGGGTGGCTACCGATGCCAGAGGGGGGTGCGCGCGAAGCCGAGCTCACAGCCGACCACAACGCCGAGATGATCCGTCAGATCGAGCGATTTCCCGGAGTCCGTGACCTTGCGCTCTTCGTCGGCGAGCCCGACGACATCGTCCCCCACCGGTTCGGGCCAGGCCTGCCAGCGATTCGCCCCTGGACCGAGGCGCATTTCGACTTCTGTGGCTACGTCCTGCCATCGCACCAGGCCGAGCTGCCGCCGCGGGACGAGCTTCGCGCCGAGTTCGGCTGGTCGCCCGACGACAGGGTTCTCGTCGCTGCCGTGGGTGGCTCGGGCGTCGGCTCGGATCTCCTCGCCCGCGCGATCGACGCCCACACGCTGCTCGCACCCCGTGTCGAGCGGCTCCGCACGACCCTCATCACCGGGCCGCGCATCGATCCCGCCTCGTTCGATGTCCCTGAGGGGGTCGAGCTGCTTCCCTATGTGCACGCCGCCGGGCGGATGCTGGCTGCGTCGGACGCCGCGCTCGTGCAAGGCGGCCTCACGACCACGATGGAGCTCGTCACGGCGGGCCGCCCGTTCGTCAGCGTCCCGCTGCGAAGGCACTTCGAGCAGAACGGTCATGTCGCCTACAGGCTGAGGCGCTACGGGCACGAGCGGCTGGTCGATGCGGACGCGTCTCCGGCGGATCTCGCGGACGCCCTCGCGGACGCGTTCGGTACGCCGGCGAGCTACCTCCCGGTCGAGAAGAGCGGCGCGCTGCGAGCGGCGACCGCGATCGCTGCGCTGATCTCGTAGGCGCGGAACCTGTCCCGCCCGGCGCGGGCGGGATCCTGCGAATCCTCTGGCTCCACTCCTCATCGAAGAATTCGCCTCATTTGCGGGAACTCTGTGTCGTCCGATGCCTCTCGTACGCTGCAGGAATGGATCAACCGACGCGCATCGACCTGCTCGAGCTCGATATTGACCTCCGCCTCGCCGACCTCTGGCGGGAGGCAGCCGACGTGACCGAGTGGAACCTCGAGGTCGTCTCCGCGTTCATGCGTGCCTCGTACGGGAAGGGCTACTGCGACGCCTTCACCGAGGATTCACCGGGTGCGCTGTGTCACGACCACGGGTACGAGATCCCCGGCCGGCAGCAGTCCGTCCGCGCGGCGTAACGACTGCGCAGGCCGTTCCTCATGCCGCGCACTCCTCGTGGTGGGTATCCTCAGGGTGTGGCCAGGAAGCGCTCTCCCGCGCGTCTCGTTATCGCCCTCTCGATCGCGGCGGTGCTCGCAGTGTTTCTCCTCTATACCTCCATCGCGGGTGGTGGCACGCCGTCGGTGAAGCCGAGCGAGTTGGCCGCCCAGACCGGTCCGGTTTCCCTCGTCGGCCAGGTCGTCGGCAAGCCGAAAGGCGATGCGAATGAGGAAGGCCTGCGGTTTCGCCTTCGCGACGTAAAGGATCCGTCGAGTCCAACGGTGCTCGTCCTCTACAAGGGGAGCGTGCCCGATCTCTTCGCTCCTGGCCGGGATCTTGTCGTCGAGGGTGCGTTGCGTAACGGAACGTTCGTCGCGACGCCCGGAACGATGGTGACGAAGTGCCCGTCGAAGTACACGGCGATCAAGCCGTCTGACTAGGATGGCCGATCTCGGTCGGGCGGCGCTGCTCGTCACGCTCGTTCTCTGCCTGTACGCGTGCGTCGTCGGGACGGTGGCGGCAGTCACAGGGAGGCGACGGCTCGCGATGTCGGCCCGCAACGCGCTCATCGCCTCATTTGGCTCGACCGTCGTCGCCACCGCGATCCTCGTCGCCGGGTTCGTTCGCAACGACTATTCGCTCGTTTACGTCGCCGAGACCTCGAGTCGGTCGCTCGGGGGGATCTACAAAGTCTCGGCGCTCTGGGGTGGCCAGGAGGGCTCGCTCCTGCTCTGGCTGCTGATCCTGACCGGTTACGCAGCCCTCGCGGTCTGGATCAACCGCAACCGGACACGTGATCTCGTCGTCTGGGTGACCCCGGTCCTCGGTGGCATCGCCGTCTTCTTCTCGTTCCTCCTCGTCGCGGTCGCGACGCCCTTCGCGACGCAGGTTGCACCGCTCGACGGCTCAGGCCTCAACCCGAGCCTGCAGAACCCGTACATGATGTCCCACCCGCCGTTCCTCTATCTCGGCTACGTCGGGCTTGCCGTGCCGTTCGCCTTCGCGATGGGAGCGCTTCTCTCGGGGCGTACCGACGAGCGGTGGATCGTCGCCACCCGACGCTGGACGCTGATCGCGTGGACCGCGCTCGGGATCGGGCAGCTGCTCGGCTCGCACTGGGCCTACCTCGAGGTCGGCTGGGGCGGCTTCTACGCCTGGGATCCGGTCGAGAACGCTGCGCTGATGCCGTTT
>JAYTJO010000012.1:0-1850 GCA_043730975.1 Thermoleophilia bacterium
TGAGAAGGACGAGGCGCCGATGCTGTTCAACAACGAGCGCGTGGGTGCAGGGTTTGGCCCGGAGGTCGACGTCGCGGTCGATCCGCTCGAAGGGACACGCCTCACAGCGCTCGGGATTCCGGGCTCGATCTCCGTCATCGCCGTCGCAGAGCGCGGCTCGATGTTCTTCCCGGGCGCGGCGCTCTACATGGAGAAGATCGCGGTCGGTCCTGAAGCCGCTGGGGCCATCGATCTCCACCTCTCACCGACGGAGAACGTTCGTTCCGTTGCCGCCGCAAAGGGCATGCGGGTGAGCGATCTCACCGTGGTTGTGCTCGAGCGCGAGCGGCACGAAGAACTGATCAAGGAGCTTCGTGATTCGGGTGCCCGCGTGAACCTGATCCGCGACGGCGATGTCGCACCGTCGATAGCGGCCTGCCGACCCTGGACGGGTGTCGACATGCTGATGGGCATCGGCGGGACGCCGGAGGGTGTCATCTCAGCCGCCGCGATCAAGTGCATGGGTGGTGCGATCCAGGGTCGTCTCTGGCCGCGGAACGACGGTGAGCGCACAGCACTCGTCGATGCGGGCTTCGACCTCGATCGCGTGCTTACGGCGGACGATCTCGTTTCGGGCGACGACATCTTCGTCGCAGCGACCGGAGTCACCGGGGGATCGTTGTTGAGCGGTGTGCGCGCCAGCGCGAACGGTGTCGACACCGAGTCCCTCGTGATGCGATCGCGCTCTGGCACCGTGCGCCGGATCGCCGCATTCCATCCGAACGACAAGCTGGCGAACCTGCGAACGGAGGGCTGATGGCTGCGTCTGAGCTGAACGCAATCGCACGGTCGATCGTGGCCGACGATCGAGGCATTCTTGCGGCCGACGAGTCGACGGGAACGATCACAAAGCGCTTCGACTCGATCTCGGTCGAGTCGACCGAGCCGAACAGGCGCGCCTACCGCGAACTCCTGTTCACGTCCGAGGGCATGGAGCAGTTCATCGGCGGCGTGATCCTCTTCGACGAGACGATCCGCCAGCAGGCCGATGATGGAACGCCGTGTCCGGCGTTGCTCGAGTCGAAAGGGGTCGTGCCGGGGATCAAGGTCGACATGGGAGCTCATCCGCTCGCTGGGTCGTCCGGCGAGACGATCACCGAGGGCCTCGACGGACTGCGCAAGCGGCTCGCCGGGTACTACGAGCTCGGCGCGCGATTCGCCAAGTGGCGCGCAACTCTCTCGGTCGGCGAACGACTGCCGAGTCGCTACTGCGTTCGCGTGAATGCGCAGGCGCTTGCCCGCTACGCCGCGCTGTGCCAGGAGGCGGGGATCGTGCCGATCGTCGAGCCAGAGGTGCTGATGGACACCGAACACTCGATCGATGCCTGCTATCACGCCACCGCGCGAACGTTGCAGGCGCTGTTTTCGGAGCTGGGCGCGCAGCGCGTCGATCTCGAGGGGATCCTGCTCAAGCCGAACATGGTGATTCCGGGGAAGGGCAACGGCGATCAGGCAAGCCCCGAGCGGATCGCAGCCGCGACCCTTCACTGCTTCCGCAGACATGTTCCCGCCTCGGTGCCTGGGATCGTGTTCCTCTCCGGAGGCCAGTCCGAGGTCGAGGCTACCGTCAACCTGAACGCGATCAACCAGCTCGAAGGGCGACCGTGGCCGCTCTCGTTTTCGTACGGGCGGGCGCTGCAGGCGTCTGCACTGAAGGCCTGGCGGGGTGACACGTCGGGCGTCGAAGCGGCGCAGGCAGCGTTCCTTCATCGCGCACGTTGCAACGCAGCGGCCGCCGGCGGGCGCTACGACGCGACGGTCGAGGCGCAGGGGGCGGGGTAGTAGCGAGAAGTGCGTCGCCGGCCCGCGAC
>JAYTJO010000013.1:0-5388 GCA_043730975.1 Thermoleophilia bacterium
ATCGAGAGCGTCAGCCTCGGCGAGAGCCTCGTCGGCCCGGACGCTGATGAACGAGTTGAGCTCGGGGTCGATCTCTGCGATGCACCGCAGGCTCTCCTCGACTGCAGCACGTGCGCTGAGCTCGCCTGTTCGAATCCGATCGGCGAGCACGGCGATGCTCAAGGCAGATACCGTCCCGCCGGCGGGGTTCCGGGGGGCAACGCCGATTCGATTTCGGACAGATGGACGAGCACGGTGGCGAGGAATGCCTGCACAGCTTCCAGGTCGGCGTCGCTCGGCGTCACACCCTGACGCAGAGCGAGTGCGCGCAGCGTGGAAACCGAGGTACGATCATCCTGCATGCCGATTTATGAATACCAGTGCGCGACGTGCAAGGAGCGCTTCGAGGAGTACCTGGCGATGTCGACCAGCCCCGAGCCACCGTGTCCGAGTTGCGGCTCAACGGCCGTGGAGCGAAAGCTGTCTCGGATCAACACTGAGTGGCTCCCGAGCGACGTCGCCTGGGATCGCGTCGGCCGCAGCTGGGACTGAGCCCGCTCAGCTCTCACGTAGAGCTCCTCCATGTCGATGGCTTACCGGGATACGAGCTTCTAACACACCGGGCGCGAGGCGGCATTGTGTTAGAACGCTCCTCAGTAGACCTTCGCTTCTGAGTCAGCCGCCCCGAGGAGGATTCATGCCATATGCAGTGTTCGCAGACGAGACCCGGCTGTACTACGAGCTGACCGGCCCTGAGGATGGCCCTGTCGTCATCCAGTTCGGCGGCGGGCTCTTCGGCCGGCACAACTTCGGAGCGGTCAACGACGGTTTCCGCGAGAACGGGTTCCGACTGCTCTCCTTCGATGCCCGGGGCTACGGGGCGTCGAGTTCACCCCGCGAGCAGTACACGATCGAGATGTGGGCTCGAGACGGGGCCCAACTCCTCGACGCCCTTGGACTAGGGCGGGTGCTCGTCCACGGCACATCGATGGGAGGCATGATTGCGATTGCGTTCGCAGCTCTACACGGCGACCATGTGGTCGCGACCTGCGCCGACGTCGCCTTCGCCAAGCCGGATGTCTATCGTCGGACGCTGTTCCGCATCTGGCGCAGGATGGCGGAGACCATGACGTGGGACGACTTTTCCGACCACGTCACCACGCAGGCGGTCGGCGCCGGCTTCCTCGAAAGCGAGGAGGGCAAGGGCACCTTCGACCTCGTGCGTTCGGTGATCGGCCTGAACGATCCCTACACGGTTCGGCAGGCGTGCATCGCGATGGAGGAGATGGATCTCTCACCGCTCGTGCCGCAGATCTCGAGCCCGCTCCTGATGACGAACGGCACCCACGACATCCTGTGCCCGCCCGCCCTCGCGCCATCCGGTCTCGGCGCCAGGGAGATGGCGAGGATGAACGCGCAGATCACGACGCACGAGTTCCCGGAAATCGGCCATGCGGACCTCCTCGAGTGCCCGGCCGACGCCGTGCGGATCGTGTCCGAGTTCTTTCGCAAGCATCTCGGCTGAGAGCTCGCACCGCGTAGCTGCGAGCAACAGCACCGACATCGACGTGACGCCGCGGCTGTTGTACGATCGGGGTTTCACGAACCAGAGGAGGATCGGCATGAGCACAGCAGCAGCCACGTGGACACGAGAGAGCCTCGCCGCGGCGCCTCAGACGTACTTCGATGCGGTCGACGCGATGGACCTCGACGGCGTTCTTGCGCACTTCGCAGACGACGCGACCCTCACCGTCCAGACCGACAACGTCACGTTCACGGGCTCCTCGGAGATCCGACGCATGTTCACCGACTTCTTCGACGCGTCCGCGTGGATACGCCACGAGCTGCGCAACGTCGTCATCGAGGAGGCGGCCGGCAAGGTCGCGACCGAGCAGGGCTACATCGGCGAGCTCAAGGACGGCGCGAAGAACGACATGCACAACTGCAACTTCTTCACGTTCGACGCCGACGGGAAGTTTCAGCGCGTCATCATCTGGATGGCGGGGACGAACCCACTCAAGTAGGCGTCTCCGCCGGCACGGACATCCTCTGCCGTCAGCCGGGCGCTGCGTCCTCGGCTCCGACTCTGCTCGCGAACGGCTCGATCGCGGCCAGGTAGCCGAGGACCTGCTCGAGCGGCTCGACGTCGCCGAACTTCGCGTCGATATCGAACAGGTTCCACGCGACAACGCCGGGCACGCGATCGCCGACAGCTTCGCGGACGACTATCGGTCGGAAGCCCTCTGCGATCGCGTCCTCGGTCGTGTGCCGCACGCAGCCTGCCATCGTCACGCCAGTGATGATCACGGTGTCGACACCCTGGGCATTGAGATAGCTCGAGAGATGCGTGCCATGGAAGCCGCTCGCGCGCTTCTTGACGATCACCATTTCGCCCGGCTGAGGCGCGATCCGGCTGTCGATCTGCACTGCCTCGGTCCCGACCTGCAGGAGCTCGACCGGAATCTTGTGCACCCACAACCCCATGTCCGAGTTCGGCCCCTGGACGACATCGTAGGCGGTGGTGGTGTAGACGATCGGGATGCCCTTGGCTCGGCCAGCCGCGTTGAGGGCCTGCACGGCAGGGATGATCGTGTCCATTCCGTCGCACGAGAAGGCGTGATCGGGCCGTGTCCAGGCGTTCGCGAGGTCGATGTGGACGAGCGCCGGCCGGATGCCGTATCCGACGCGCCGCTGGAACCCGCGCTCGCGATAGATGCCGGTATCGGCGTCGAAGATGGTGCGGAGGGCGGCCAGGACTTCGGCGTCAGAGCTCACGGATCTCTCCTTGTCGTGATCGTCATGGTGGTGGGTGCGTCGCCTGCCAGTGTCGCGCGATGTCCGCCCTCGTGGCAACCCAGACATCGTCGCAGGCGCGGACGTGCTCGAGGAACCGCTCCAGCCCAGGGGCACGCCCCGGCCGTCCGATGATGCGGCAATGCAGTCCGACCGAAAGCATCCGACCTCCCTCGCCTCGCAGCTGCTCGAGCGAGTCGCCGAGATACTCTGCGAAATCCCCTGCCGTGACGAACCCGTTTGGGAGCAGGAACTTGAAGTCGTTGGCATCGAGCGTGTACGGGATGACGAGGTGCGCGCGTTCCTCGATGGCCGTCCAGTAAGGCAGCTCGTCGGCATACGAGTCGGAGTCGTAGAGAAAGCCGCCGTCCTCGACGACGAGGCGCCTGGTCGCTTCTGTCCCACGACCCGTGTACCAACCGACGGGTCGGACGCCGCAGACCCGTTCGATGGCGTCGATTGACCGGCGCATGTGCTCGCGCTCCTCGTCCTCCGCCATCTCTCCGTAATCGATCCAGCGCCAGCCGTGACTCGCAACCTCCCAGCCGGCGTCGATCATCGCACGTGCCGCCTCGGGGTTGCGCTCGAGCGCCTGGCCGACCGCGAACACGGTGAGCGGCAGCCCGTGTGCGGCGAAGATGCGATGCACACGCCAGAACCCGGCGCGGCTGCCGAACTCGAACATCGACTCCGTGTTGAGATTGCGCCGACCCTCGGTCGGAGGCGCGCCGACAACCTCGTGGAGGAATGCCTCCGATGCCGGATCGCCCTCGAGCGGTGTGCTCTCGCCACCTTCCTCGTAGTTGAGCACGAAGCTGAGCGCGACTCTGGCCCCGTTCGGCCAGCGTGGGTCCGGCGGCGTCGCGCCGTATCCGACGAGGTCCCGCGTGGTCACACCGGTGTCCCGAAGACGCCGGCCCTGGCGAGCTCCTTTACACGCTCAGGCGTGTATCCGCAGAGACCCTCGAGGACCGCACCTGTGTGCTCACCCCTGTGAGGGCTGCGCTCCGGCTGACGCTCCAGGCTCTCCCCGCCGGATGCGAGCCGAAGTGGAGTTCGAATCGAACGAACCGTCCCGAGCGAGGGGTGCTCGTACTCGACGATGTCCTCGCGGGCGACCGTCTGCGGGTCGACGAGCGCCTGCTCGACCGTGTTGACGGCCGACGCGGGCACGCCGGCCGCGACAAGGGCGGCGATCCACTCGGCGGCTGTCCGCGTGGCGAAGACCTCGTCGAGGATCGGCAGCAGTGCGTCGCGGTGCTCGTTGCGGGCGGCCATCGTGGCGAACCGCTCGTCGGCGTTCAGGTCGGACCGACCGATCACCTCGCAGAGCGCTTCCCAGAACTTCTGCTTTGCGGCGCCGACCACGAACCAGCCGTCCAGGGCCTGGAAGTTCTGGAACGGCACGATCGTCGGGTGGGCGGAGTTTCGACGCCGCGGCGGGACGTAGCCGTTGGTCGCTGCCCATGGGCCGATGTACATCAGCTCGTGCAGAGCGGTCTCGAACAGCGACACGTCGCAATCGCAGCCAACGCCGTCGCGACGAGCCCGCCAGATGCCGGAGAGCAGCGCGATCGCCGACGCGTAGCCGCCCGAGAGGTCGACGAGCGAGAGCCCGCTCTTCATCGGCGGCCCGGCCGGGTCGCCGGTGAGGCTCTGCCACCCGGCGAGCCCTTGCATCATGTAGTCGTATCCTCCCTCTCCCGCCCGTGGGCCGGTCATGCCGAAGCCCGATAGCGAGCAGCAGACAATGCGTGGGTTGACGTCGCGGAGCTGGTCGTAGGTGAGCCCGAGCCTCCGCGGCTGGTCGCCGCGGAGATTCGAGTAGACGCCGTCACAGACACGGACGATGTCGTGGAAGACGCTGCGCGCCTCGGGATGGCGAAGATCGAGCGAGACGCTGCTCTTGCCCCGATTGAACGTCTCGAAGAAGAGGGAGTCCTCACCTTCCTGGAAGGGTGGGACGAAGCGGCCGACGTCGCCCTTCGACCCGGGGTCCTCGATCTTGATGATCTCGGCCCCGAGATCGGCGAGCTGGAGCGTGCCCCAGGGCCCGGCGCCGAACTGCTCGACCGAGACGACGCGGATGTCGGCGAGGGGGAGCGTCACTCGGTCACCCCGGCGAGGGCTCGGATCCGGCGCACCTGATCGAGGAACTCCGCCTCGCGGACGGCGGGGTTGAAGGAAATGTGCTCGGCACCCGCATCACGATACGCGCAGACGCGGGCCGCGCACTCCTCGGGTGTCCCGACCACGCAGAGATGCTCGACGTGGTGACGCTCGAACTGCATGCCGTAGCGCTCGGAGAGATGGGCGATCGCCTCGGATCGGGCGCGCTCGCCGTCGTCGTCGACGTGTGCGAAGAGCACGAGCGCATGCTGGAGCGTCGCCGGGTCGCGCCCTGCGTCGCGCGCTTGATCGGCGACTGCCTCGAGCCCTGCCGCGAAGCGACGGGGCGAGATCATGTACGGAAGCCACCCGTCGCCAAGCCTCCCCGCGCGACGGATCGCAGCATCCGAACGGCCGCCGACAAGGAGCGGCGGGCCGCCTTCTCTCACCGGGGCGGGCTCGATCGAGACGCCGGAGAAGTTGAAGAAGCGCCCGTGGAACGACGCG
>JAYTJO010000014.1:0-1843 GCA_043730975.1 Thermoleophilia bacterium
CGCCACTTCGGCGTTGTCCGCCCGAACCACACCCCCGCCTTCGAGCTGATCCCGTAACAAACGGGCTCACCCGCGCGCGTCTGGCCGACAGATTATTGAGGGTGCACGGAGGGTGCACGAGCACGCGAAACCAGGCGATTCGCGGAGTCTCGCGACACTCCAAAACCGCATGAACATGCGCTTTCCAGCGCACACCGACCCCCTCCCGACTTCAATGGTAAGGAGGGGGTCGCCGGTTCGAGTCCGGCAGAGGGCTTACCCCAGGAAACAGCTTCAAAAAGACGTCTTTGGGTTAGTCGACATCTCCGAAGAGGGTGTCCCGGAGGGGTCTCGGGGCATCGTTGATCCGGTCTGGGTCGGAGCAAGCTATCTCCGCGAGGTCTTTCCTGGGCGTCGTTGCCTCCACCGAGGCGTCGATCGGGGTTTCAGGAGCTGTGCCGCAGCGTCCACAGGACGGGGCGACGGGTGTGTGGTCATCTGATGCCGTAGTCTTGGGGTGGCGTCGGGTGCCGGGGCCAGCAAGCCACCTTCGAGTGAGGGAGTCGTGAATGCTAGCCGCGAGTTATACGTTTCTCGACGTGTTCTGGTCGATGCTCGTCTTCTTCGTCTGGGTCATGTGGTTCATGCTGCTGTTCAGGGTCTGGGGAGACATCTTCAGCCGCCATGACCTCTCCGGTGTGGGCAAGACGGGGTGGCTGGTGTTCACGATCCTGGTGCCGTTCCTGGGCGTCTTCATTTACGTGATCAAGGAGAACGACGGGATGAACCAGCGCGCTCTTGATCGAGCGCAAGCGCAGCAGAGCCAGATGGACGACTACGTGCGCTCAACGGCAGGCGGCGGAGCCGCATCCGAGATCGAAAGAGCAAAGCAGTTGCTCGATAGTGGTGCGATCACGCAGGCCGAGTTCGACGCCATGAAGGCGAAGGCACTCGCCTAGGAACCGCCCTTCGGGGGTTGGGTTGCGCCCTAGAATCCGCGCAACTCAACCCCGTCGGGTATCCGACAGCTCACTTCGCCACCGCTCACGATTCGGTGGCGGCCCACTCCTCGTCCGGTGTGAGGCCTGCGGCAACGACGCGGTCTTTGCGACGGGCGAGCGGCCGGGTGTCGGAAAGATCCGTCGCGTCAACGGAACCGTCCTCGTTCTCACGCGATAGGCGCATCATCAGGCGCTCTCCACAATGGAGCCTGGCCTTGTGAGCAGAGTGCTCGCGAAAATGCGCCACGAGCCCTTGCGCTGCCGGTGGCCGAAGCTGCTCGTGACCGCATGGCACGTCATCTGTCTGGTCAGCCGAGCTGGGAGTGCTCGTCGACGATCAAGCGCACGCGACCGCCCACGTTCGCGATCGAGTCGGCCGCAACCCGCTCGCCGATCTCGCTCCCGTAGGCGGCCTCGAACTCCTCCACGGAGTCGAACCAGAGCTCTGCGACACCGTCGAAGCCCGCGTCACCGTCGACCAGGTTAAAGACGAGCCTCCGCAGGCCCGGCAGCTCGCGGGCGAGCGGAGCATGCTCCTCGAGCCACCAGCGACGAAAGTCCTCGGGCGTATCGCGCGCCCGACGCGTGAGCAGGATGATCGCCTTCACGCCGGCTTCTTCGTGCGCGCGTGCGGTCGGCCGCCGACGCCGAGCGCGAGGCAGACGAGGATCTCGTCGGGGCGGGGTGCTCCCGGCACCGCGATTTCCGCGGCGTCCATCTCGTCGAAGCTCCAGATGTCATCCTTGTTCGTCAGCGGCATCGTGATCGCAGCCCCTGCGGCGTCGACCTTCTTCGTCGAGGGGATGATCGCCGTTCCGCCGCCGATCGCCGCGCGCACCGGAGCGCCAAACCGTGGGTGGATG
>JAYTJO010000015.1:0-2394 GCA_043730975.1 Thermoleophilia bacterium
CGCCCGACTCGCTGTTGCGGGCGATCCAGTCAGCACAGTTGTCGTCGTTGCCGTTCATCACGTCGGCTGCCCAGATCGCGAATCGCACCTCGTCGTGCAGGGGGCTCGTGATCGCAGACGTCAGACCGGATGCGATCGCCATCGGCAGAAACGCAGCGTTCAGCGCCGGCCGATTCGGAAGCCCGAAGCTGACATTCGAGGCACCGCAGGTCGAGTTGACGCCAAGCTCGTCGTTCAGGCGCCGCACGAGCCGGAAGACCTGCCGGCCAGCGGTACCCATCGCTCCGATCGGCATCACGAGGGGGTCGACCACGATGTCTTCCTTCGGGATCCCGTAGTCGGCTGCACGTGAGACGATCTTCCGTGCCACCTCGAACCGGACATCCGGATCCTCCGAGATGCCCGTCTCGTCGTTCGAGATCGCAACGACTGCGGCGCCGTACTTCGCGACGAGCGGCAGGACGCGCTCCATCTGCTCATCCTCGCCCGTGACCGAGTTGACGAGCGCCTTGCCCTGATAGACGGAGAGACCAGCCTCGAGCGCCTCGACGATGGAGGAGTCGATGGAGAGCGGCACGTCCGTGATCGACTGGACGAGCTCGATCGTGTGGCGCAGGATCGCGGGCTCGTCGGCCAGCGGAATGCCTGCGTTGACGTCGAGCATCTGGGCTCCCGCCTCCACCTGCGCGATCGCGTCGGCGATCACCGTTTCGAAGTTGCCTACCTTCATCTCCTCGGCGAGCTTCTTGCGGCCCGTCGGGTTGATTCGCTCGCCGATGATCACGAACGGGCGGTCAAACCCGATCACGACCTCCTTCGTCGCCGAGGAAAGAACTGTTTCCGTCACGCGGGCTCCTCTTCTCCGCTCGCGCGAGCCAGTCGCTCGAGTCGTTCGTCTGAGTACTCGGACTCGAGCTGTGCGGCAACCGCCGCCACCTCGGAATCGAGATCGTCACCACAGGGCCGAGCCTCTCGCCGCCACTCCTCCAGGTACCCGTCGCTACCGATCAGCCCGGCCCGCATCGCCGCAGCGTCGATCGCCTCCTGGAACCGCTCGGAAAGCTGGATGCGAGACGCGCTCCGTCCCTTGCCGGCCGTCACCTGCGCCGGGATGGCGCGCCACGAGATCACGGTCAGCTCAGGCACTCTGCTGCTCCGGTGCCGCGCCGCCGCGTGTGAGGTCAGAGCGTGTCACACGCTTTGGCGCCACGCCGAGCTGCTCCGGCGCCGCGCCGCCGCGTATGGGGTCAGAGCGTGTCACACGCTTTGGCGCCACGCCGAGCTGCTCCGGCGCCGCGCCGCCGACACCCACGTTCACGAACTGGACGAGGGACGGCTGCAGCTCTCCGTACCCCGTCCGGCGCTCCTCGTACTGGAGCCCGAGGAGCTCGGCGGCAGCGATAGCCCGTTGGCGCAGATCGGCATTCTCGGTCTGCGCGAGGTAGATCAACCGCTTGTAATTGCCGAACATCATCTGGATCAGCTCGGGGTTGGTGTCGAACCTGTACGGCCGCACGATCAGCGCCTCGAAGTGACGCGCGAGAAAATCGGTCAGGTAGTAGGTGCCGGGCTCCTCCTCCTGCATCGCGTCCCAGGCGTCGTTGCCGGCGAGGAAGCCGTAGCAGTGAGCGCCCGGCAGCCGCTCGACATTGTGTTGATTCAACACAATGTCCAGCGCGCCCGCGGTGCCGCAGTCGGCATAGGCAACGAAGACGCGGTCGTAGCGCCCCTTCAGCTCGGTCAGCTTCGCGTCAACCGCAGCAGCGATCTGCTTCGGCGTATTGTGGAGCTTCGCCGGCAGGCACTTGACGTCGACATGAGTCCAGCCGTTGAGTGAGATCACGGCGAGCACCTCACGCGCGATCGCGCCGCACGCGAGAATGAGCACGTCGGGCTGTTCCGCCGCGTCGAACGCCACTTCCCCCTGAACGAGGTCGGAGCGGTCGAGGCTCAAGCCTGCCGATGCTGGGGCCGCATCCACTGCGCTCAGTTCGCCCTCGCCGCCGCGCGACGGGCGAGGACGAGCGCCTGCGCGGTCTCGGCGGCCACGGCTGCGTCACGGCAATAGGCGTCCGCCCCGATCGCGGCGCCAAACTCCTCGTTCAGCGGCGCGCCGCCCACGAGCACGATGTAATCGTCCCGAAGCCCCTTCTCCTTCAACGTGTCGATCACGACCTTCATGTACGGCATCGTCGTCGTCAGCAGCGCCGAGAGGCCGAGGATCTCGGGCTGATGCTCCTCGAGCGCCTCCAGGTACTGCTCCACCGGAGTATTGATGCCCAGGTCGATCACCTCGAAGCCTGCGCCCTCGAGCATCATCGCGACGAGGTTCTTGCCGATGTCGTGGATGTCGCCCTTGACCGTGCCGATCACGACCTTGCCGATCCGCTCGAC
>JAYTJO010000016.1:0-5405 GCA_043730975.1 Thermoleophilia bacterium
GGCCGCAGACGTTGCAGAACCGGGCACCGTCCGGGTTCTCGTGCCCGCACGCCGCGCAGACGATCATGCGCTCGCCTGAAGAAAACGCTCGGCACGGGCGAGGTAGGCGGTCGCACCGACGCGCTCGAAGAACTCGACCGCTGCGCGGAGCCCACGCGTCTGGCGGCCGGCCAGCTCCGCCTCGAGCAGCCGCACCATGGCCGCGTACACGTGCGCTTCGTGGGCGTGCAGCGTTTCGCCCGCCGCGTCGAGTCGGCCTTCCGAGATCTGCAGCGCCGCGTCGACCCACAGAGATACGAACGCCGCCTTGTCAAGGTGGCGCCCCAGCTCCTCGCCGAGCCCGAGAGCAGCCGCTGCGATGTAACCACTGATCTCCGTCACCTCGACGTCGAACGACTGGGCAGCGGACATTGCCGCGGCGAGCTCTCGAACCAGAGCCGCAGCCTCTTGCGTCCTGCCCGCCTCGACTGCGAGTCGTGCGCATTCCCCGAGCGCTCCCCAGAGCGCTTGCGGATCCCCGACCTCACGACCACGGGCGAGCAGAATCGTCGCGTGCTCGTCCGCTTCGCGGGTAGCGCCGTGCGCTGCGCTCGTTGCCGCGAGAACCAGTCGTGCACCATGCTCCATGTAGCGCGCCTTGCTCGCGTCCTCGACGAAAACCGCTGCATACTCAATCGCTGCGTCCCAGTTCCCCGCCATATAGTCGTCGATGGCGCATTCGACTCCCAGCCACTGCTCCTGGAAGCCTCCGAACCGTCGCGCTAGCTCAACTCCTTCGCGATGAAACTCCGCCGATCGGCGAAGATCTCCCGCTGTGCCACAGGTCGAGCCAAGATTCAGGCAAGCGCGCGTTGCGAGATGGGAGTTCGCCAGCAGTGCCTGTTCGAACGTCGACTCGTGGAAGCGGATGGCCGCCTGCGGATCGTCGGTGAGCTTCGCGTACCCGATACCGAGGTTGATCCGGGCCGTGAGAATATCCTCGGTCGAACCAAGCTTCTCGGTTATGGCGAGGATTCGGCGCCCCTCCTCGAGCGGCGGATGCTCGTTTGCAAGGAGCTTGACGCGCCAGGCGCTTCCCCGTATTTGTGCCGTCGTGCGCGTTTCGGAAATACCAGCGATCAGTTCGATCGACCGATCGTAATGAGATCGTGCAATCTCTTGCTCGCCCCCCACCCACTGCACGTTGGCGAGGTTCGACTCGGCAAGCGCCGCGTCCTCGACGGCGCCGGACGCAAGAAGGATCTCCGCCGCCTCCGCGAGCTCTTGCGCACCCTCGCCCCGGCTCCACATGAGCGTCTGACCCTGCGAGAGAAGCAGGTGTGAATAGGCGGGGTCATCCTTTGGCCACAGCGCGAGCGCCTTCGAATAGAAGTCTGCAGCGGGCGCGAGCGCGCTCAGAGCGTATGCACGACTGCCGGCGTCGCGGAGCGCGAGCCGGGTCGGCTCCTCCAGCGGAGCGGTGTCTCCCCCCGCGGCCCGCGTCAGCTCCAATGCAGCGAGATAGTGGTGCGCGAGCATCTCGGCCCTGTCCTCCGACCTGTCCTGCCCGAGCGACTCGATCCACCGCGCTGCACGCAGGTGCAGATCCGCGCGGCGGACGCGCGGGATCTGGCCGTACGCGACGTCGCGGACGAGGACGTGTCGCACTGCATACTCCGTCTCCCCGCCGACCGAAGCGCGTCGATCGCGACGGATGAACTCCTTTCGCTCGAGCGCGTGCAATCGTTCCTCTGCTTCCCACGGCGAGATGCCCGCGATCGCTGCGACCGAACCGAGCCAAAACACCTTCCCTACCACCGCTGCAGCCTGCAGCACCGCCTTCTCGGTTTGCTCCAGGGCATCGAGCCGTGCCGCGATGATCCCCTGTACCGTCTCGGGAACATCGACGTCCGCCTGGTCAAGTCGCCATGATCCACTCTCATGGCGGAGAAGGCCACGGTCGCGAAGCATCCGGATGTATTCCTCTGCGAAGAGCGGGTTGCCGTCGGCATGCCGTAGCAACGTCTGTTGCATCTCGGCGGGCAGCACAGCCTGCGCGAGGTGCTCGGCGATCAGCCGGGCCGTCTCCTCATCGGACAGCGCCGCGAGTGACAACGTGACGGCGTTTGCTTTCCCACCCCCCCACCCCGGGCGCCGCACGAGCAGTTCCGGGCGAGCGCTACAGAGCACGAGCAACGGCACCCCCGTGGCACGATCGACGAGCCCGTCGACGAAGTCGAGCAGACCGTCGTCTGCCCAGTGAAGATCCTCGAAGACGAGTACCGTCGGACGCTGCTCGCCGAGCGCCTCGAAGAAACGCCGCCACGCAGCGAACGCCTCGCCGCGGCTCTCTCCACCGACGCCCGCTTCGGAACCGAGACCGACGAGCGGCTTCAGGTGCCCCACAACCCAGGCGGACTGTGCGGTGTCGGGAACAAGTGCTGCCACGGCCGCGGTGAGCTTGGCCTCGGCCTCTCCTGCGCTATCGCCGTCGAGGATGCCCGCCTGTGACTTCGCCATTTCGCCGACGGCCCAGTAGCTGATCCCCTCGCCGTACGGTAGGCAGCGGCCCTGACGCCAGACGATGATGTCGGGGTCGTCGTCGACGATCGAGAACAGCTCCGCGACGATCCGACTCTTCCCGATCCCGGGAACGCCGACAAGGGTGACGAGCTCTGGCACGCGTTCCTGCCGCACCCGCGAGAGCGCTCCCCGCATCGCTTCGACCTCGCTCTCCCGACCGACGAGCGCAGCAAGCGGTGCCTGCTCGACGTCGCTGCCGAATCGTGACCGTGGCGCGACGGCAATCCAGACGTGGACAGGCTCGCTCTTCCCCTTTGCCTCGAACGAATCCGCCGCCGCATACTCGATCACGTGCGACGTCGCACGATACGTCGACTCGCCAACGAGGACACAATCCACCGGCGCGGCCGACTGAATGCGAGCGGCGGTGTTGATGACGTCGCCGGCCACCATCCCCTCACCCTCGGCCGGACGGGCATCGAGCGTGACGAGGGCTTCGCCGGTGTTGACGGCCACACGCAGGGCCACACCTGCCTCCATCGCAGCGTCACGGATCGCGAGCGCAGCGCGCACCGCGCGTTCTGGATCGTCCTCGTGCGCCACGGGGGCGCCGAAGACGGCGACGACCGCGTCACCGATGAACTTTTCCACTGTGCCGCCGAAGCGCTCCAGATCGGTACGGACACGAGCGTGGTGCGCTCCGAGCATCGCCCGGACGTCCTCGGGATCGCTCTGTTCCGCCAACGCGGTCGACCCGACCAGGTCGGCGAACACGACCGTTACGACCTTCCGCTCCTCGCGCGGCGCGACAGGGGCACCGAGCGGACTGCCACAGCCCGCGCAGAAGCGCCCGTCGTCGGCGCTTTCTCTCCCGCAGGCGGCGCAGGTCGTCATCGGCGAGAGTCTACGGTCAACGACGACGCCGCAGGGCGTTCCCTCCTGGACTGGCGACGGTCAAATCGTCGTAGGGCGCGACGCGCATGCGTCGTCCGGGGGCGCCACACGGCTTCGTGGTCGCAGCACCCCGAGGCGCCGTTGCGGTCGAGGCTGCGCCTCGCCCCTACGAGAACAACCGCCCGCAGCCTACGTCAGCCGACGCACGGCGAAACCGTCGGCCGCAAGCGCCGCAACAAGCTCCCGCGAGTGCTCCTCGCCGCGCGTCTCGAGCGTCAGCTCCGCCTCCGTCTCGAGGACGCCGATGTTGCGTCCCTCGCGGTGATGTGTGACGGAAAGCACGTTGGCCTGCAGGCCGGCGGCAGCGGCAACGATGCGCGCCAACTGACCTGGCCGATCAGGGATGAGGATCGCAACGACGAGATAGCGTCCCGACGACGTGAGGCCGAAGCGCGTCACCGAGACCAGCGTCGTCGCATCGATGTTGCCCCCAGCGAGGACAGCACAGGCCGGGTCGTCGCCGGGCACGAGCCCCTGCAGGAGGGCCGCGACCGGGGCGGCTCCTGCCCCTTCGACGACGAGCTTCGACCGCTCGAGCAGGAGCACGAGCGCCTGCGAGATCGCCGCATCGTCCACGACGACCACGTCGTCGAGAAGGTCGCGCAGGATCGCCGAGGTGAGCTCGGCCGGATATTTCACCGCAATCCCATCCGCGATCGTCGGTCCGACTGGCGCTCTCCCCGCGAACGGCGCACACGCCGCTGCCTGGACGCCGACGAGCGACAGCTCCGGCCGCAACGCCCGCAACGCGATTGCGATCCCCGATGCCAACCCGCCCCCTCCGACGGGGATCACGACGGTGCCTGGCCCGGGAGGCAGCTGCTCGGCCAGCTCGAGGCCCAACGTCCCCTGCCCGGCGATCACCCGTGGGTTGTCGAACGCATGCACGAACGTGGCGCCAGTCTCCTCCACATGCCGAAGCCCGGCCGCGACCGCCTCGTCGAAGCCCGCACCCGCGTTGATCACGGTTGCCCCGTACCCGACGGCCGCGTCGAACTTGGCCATCGGCGCCCCGTCCGGAACAAAGATGGTCGCGGCGATGCCCGCCTGCCGCGCCGCCCACGCCACTGCCTGCCCGTGGTTCCCCGCGCTCGATGTGACGACGCCTGCCTCGCGCTCCGCCTCGGTGAGCTGGGCAATCGTGTTGTAGGCGCCACGAATCTTGAACGAGCCGGTCAGCTGGAGGTTCTCCGCCTTCAACGACACGGAACGCCCGACAAGGTTGCTCAGCGTGCCGGAGGAATGAACCGGCGTCAGCTGCGCGACGCCGGCGAGGCGCGCCCCGGCCGCTCGGATGTCCTCGAGCGTCGGCCGCGTCACGGTGTGGCCTCGCGCAGAACCGCGTTGACGATCGCGTCGACGGCGGTGAGCGGATCGACCCGCCGTTGCTGAACCCCGACGACGAGCTCCGCGAGCAACGGATCGGTCGCGATCTGCACCTCGATCCGCGTCCGGGCACGGGCGGCCGCCGCGGACACGACTTCAGCAGCCAGATTCCGGCGGCGCCGTTCCTCGAGCGCACCTTCCACCATGAGAGCGTCGCGCCTCGCGATCAGGGTCTCCCAGAGCGTGTCGATCCCTTCTTCCCGCACCGCCTCGGTCAGCACGATCGTCGGCTGCCGCTCTGCATCGGGACTGAGAGCCATGACGGTGCGAATGTCGTTCAGCAGCGCCTTCGCGCCGGGCTGATCCATCTTGTTGATCGCGATCACGTCGGGGATCTCCATAATCCCGGCCTTCAGGGCCTGCACCGAATCGCCGGACCCGGGCATCAGCACGAGCAGCACCTCGTCCGCGATGCCCATCACCTCGACCTCGCTCTGGCCCGTGCCGACCGTCTCGAGGAAGATCACGTCGCGACCGGCAGCATCGAGAAGGAGCAGCGTCTGGAGCGTCGCCTCGGCCAGCCCTCCCAGGTGACCGCGGGTTCCCATCGAACGGATGAACAC
>JAYTJO010000017.1:0-2137 GCA_043730975.1 Thermoleophilia bacterium
GCTTTTTCCGTTCTTAAGGGAGGAACTCCAGATGGCACGACCGAGAAGCGCGGCCCCCGCCGCAACGAAGCGGGCGACGCAGGTGAAGAGCAAGGACCGGGCAACGTCGAGTGTCGCCGCGCGCCGCGCAGTGTTGAAGCGGATCAAGGATGAGGGTGTCGAGCACGTCCTCTTCTGGTTCACCGACCTCGAGGGCCACCTCAAGTCGTTCGCGATCACCCCGAACGAGATGGCCGGCGCACTCGACGACGGGATGGGCTTCGACGGTTCGTCGATCACCGGGTTCAACCGGATCGAGGAGTCGGACATGGTCGCAATCCCCGACCCGCTGACATTCGAGATCATGCCGCGTCCGGTCGACGATCACGGCCACGCATTGGGCTCGAAGGTGGGCCGCATGATCTGCGACGTCGTCAAGCCCGACGGCACCCCGTACGAGGGTGATCCGCGCTACATCCTCAAGCTGGCACTCGAGCGGATGAACAAGATGGGCTTCGACACCTTCAACGTCGGCCCCGAGCTCGAGTACTTCCTCTTCGAGGACGACAAGGGCACCGAGACGATCGACGAGGGTGGCTACTTCGCGATGACCGTGCAGGACGCCGCGACCGAGGTGCGGAACGACACGATCACGGCACTCGAGTCGGTCGGGATCCAGATCGAGTACCACCATCACGAGGTCGCACCGTCCCAGCACGAGATCGATATGCGGTACGACAACGCGCTGGCGATGGCCGACAAGACGATGACGTATCGCATCGTCGTCAAGGAGGTTGCGGCCTGGCACGGCTACTACGCCACGTTCATGCCGAAGCCGCTCTTCGGCGAGAACGGCTCGGGCATGCACACGCACATGTCGCTATTCAAGGGTGGACGCAACAAGTTCTTCGACGCGAAGGATCCGAACCACCTCTCCGACACGGCCAAGTCGTTCATCGCGGGCATCCTCGTCCACGCGCGCGAGCTGTCGGCCGTTCTGGCCCAGTGGGTCAACTCCTACAAGCGCCTCGTGCCGGGCTACGAGGCGCCGGTCTACGTCGCGTGGTCGCAGCGGAACCGCACGGCTCTGATCCGGATCCCGCTCTACAAGCCGGGCTCCGAGCAGGGAACCCGGGCAGAGATCCGCTGTCCGGACCCTGCCTGTAATCCGTATCTCGCCTTCGCGGCACTGCTGCACGCGGGCCTCGAGGGAATCGAGAAGGGCTACGAGCTGCCGCCCGAGATGACGACGAACCTGTATCGGCTCACCGACGAAGAGCGCATCGAGCAGGGAATCGAAGCGCTACCGGGCTCGCTCGGCGAGGCGATCGAGGCCTTCGCTGCTTCGGAGCTGCTGCAGAAGGCGCTCGGGGAGCACATCTTCCCGCGCTACGTCGAGCTCAAGCGGGCGGAGTGGGACGAGTACCGGATGCAGGTGTCGCAGTGGGAGCTCGACCGCTACCTCGCCGCGCTGTAGGTCCTACGAGCCGGGCGGCATCTCGCAGGGCGCGAGGTGCCGCCTGGCCCCCATTGCACATTGGGACTGGACAATCGGGCGAAGAAGGAGCATTATCGTCCGTGCAGGCTGAGCCGCAAGGCGAGTGGCTCGCTTGCGACTGACGGCCGATCGCGGGACCCGAGAGGGGCCCGTGGTCGTTGTGGGGTCAAGCGGTGACCGTTTGTCGGCCGGGGAAGCGACCTCAGGCGCCCGGCTTCCAGACCATCAGCGCGACGATTGCGACGACAGCGATCAGGATTGAGGCGTTGAGTGCGAGGTTCAGCGGGTCGTGCAGGCGGCGCGCGAGCTCGGCGCTCGGGGTGTCACCGTCGCCTGCGAGGCGTTCCGCCAGCTCCCGGGTTTTCCTGTCCTGCCGCCCGGCAATCGTGCCGACCACGAGCATCCAGCCGACGAGCACGAACGTCAGCGCCAGCCACGTCGCCGACAGCGAGATGCCGAGATCGCTTGCAAGCCAGAAGCCGGCAGCGACCGTGACCACGAGACCGCCCCCGACGACGGGCACCACGGGTCGAACGGCGCGCAACAGTAGTGCGATCTCCGACGGGCGTTCCCGTCGCATTGCGGCGAGGCTCAGCAACGCCGCCGCAAGAGATCCACCGACGAAGAGCAGCACGCCGGCGAGGTGGAGAAATAGGATCC
>JAYTJO010000018.1:0-2157 GCA_043730975.1 Thermoleophilia bacterium
AAGCGAAGCGCCATGTGCGAGAGCGAGACGCGTGGCGGCTCGACGGCGAGGCCTCGCATCGCCTCGACCAGACGGAGCGGCTCCTGCGCGGCAAGCCGGCGCTCCGGGCTCGGCGCAAGCGGGGCCGGCCCGAGACGGAAGTAGAGCTCGCGCTGCTCCTCGAGCCGCTCCCGCAGCCACACGGCCGCGAGCTTCATGCGCCGGTACTCGGCAAGACGCCGTGCAAGTTCCTCGGCGGCCTCCTCCGGCTCCAGGTCCGCGAGCTCAGCCTCCTCGTCGGGGAACAGGTGTCGAGCCTTCAGCTCGAGCAGCGCGGCTATCAGGACGAGGAACTCACCGCAGGCGTCGAGGTCGAGTTCGTCGCGCTCGGCGAGCCGCTCGACGAACGCCACGATGATTCCGGCCATGTCGATCTCCGACGGCTGGATCGCGTCCTTGAGCAGGAGCGTGAGCAGGAGGTCGAACGGGCCCTCGAAGGCATCGAGGTCCAGCTCGAGGTCGCGGACGGCGCTGGCCACGGTCGGACCCTAGCCCCCGGGTCGGACGCGACTCTTGGGCACGTCCATTCGCGGCCCCTTCGGTATCGCCGGCCCGCCGCCTCGCCCACGCCGCTGCGAGAGGACAAACCAGATGACCCCGGCGATGCAGACAATCCCGGAGACCCACGTGTTGACGCGGAGGCCGAGAATGTCATTCGCGGGGTCGATCCGGATCAGCTCGATCCAGAAGCGCCCGAACGAGTAGAGCGCGATGTAGAGGGCGAACAGACCGGGTGGGCGCGGGTGGAACCGTCGCTCGATCAGATACACGAGCAGGGCTGCAGCGAGGAGATTCCAGAGCGCCTCGTAGAGGAAGGCCGGATGGTAGGTGACCTGATCGAGGCTCACGAGCGGCCGGTGCGCGGGGTCGATCTCGAGCCCCCAGGGGAGGTCTGTGGCCTTACCGTAGAGCTCCTGGTTCCACCAGTTGCCGATCCGCCCGACAGCCTGGGCGACGAGCAGGCCGGGAGCGAGGCAGTCGGCAAGGAGTGGCACGTCAGCTCCGGCCCGCTTCGCGATCACTGCGCCGACGATCACACCGGCGGCAATGCCGCCCCAGACACCGAGCCCGCCCTTCCAGATCGCGACCGGTCCCCACCACTGCTCCGGCACCTCGCTCCAGCTCGTCGCCACGTGGTACAGGCGCGCACCGACGATGCCCGCGCCGACGCCCCAGACGGCGCAGCGGAAGATGAGGTCCCAATCGCCGCCCCGGTTGACCCAGCGCGTACCGGTGATCCAGATCGCAAAGCCGATCGCCGCGAGCAAGGTCAGGCCGTACATGTGGATCGTCAGCGGGCCTAGCTCGATGGCGCCGTTACTCGGTGAAGGGATCGAGGCGAGGAGATGCATGGTTCGACATTCTCGCTGCGGCGCAGGACGCCTTCGTCCCGGGAACGAGTGACGCCCGGGGTATCCCGGGCGTCAGGTACCAATAGAGGTGCTTCTAGAGAAGAATCTGGAGGGCGAGATCGACCGGACAGCCGCTCTCGAGCAACCGCATCGCGAAGTGCAGGTCAACCTCGTGCGACGCGGCGAGCACGGTCGCTGATTCGGGGTCGTAGCCCGCGCGCGAGAGCGATTCGATGCGCCACTGCTCCACCAGTTCGACTTCAACGTCGGGTCGCTCTTGAAGTTCTGCCGCAAACATCAATGCCTCTTTCAACGTGGTCGGGTCTCCCTGTATTCGGTCGGGAGCCTCGATTGGATGTGTTCTCTTTGTACGGGTTTTGGGTCAGGAAATTGACGCTTTCTCGTGAGGCTTTCGTAAAGGTGTGGTGTGTCCCTTCCTCGGCGTCACCGCTCGAGCCAGGCGAGCAGATCCCAGAAATGGTCATGCGCAGGGGGAAGGTGCGGGGGCTGACGTCGGCCCGCCCGCCGCTCGGCCCAGATCACGTACGACCGAAGCCGCTTTCCCATCCGCCGACGCGTTGCGTCGGTCGGGGCGACGAGCGCCGTCGAGAGAGCAAACCGCCACGCGGCCGCCTCGCTCTCGAGGCGACGCCCGCTTCGACCTCGACCGACGAGATGCCCGATCTCGTGCAGCGCGATGAAGTAGCTCACCTGCCCGCGAACGGGAGGAATGCGGATCTCGAGACGTCGCTCGCGACTGCCGTCA
>JAYTJO010000019.1:0-6486 GCA_043730975.1 Thermoleophilia bacterium
TCAACCTCCTCTGGCTCTCCGGCATCGTCTTCCTCCTCGGATCGATCATCGCGCTCTGGCCCGATGCGCGTGAGCAGCGACGGCTTGCCGTTCGCTACGCCGCGGCCGGCAGTCCCGCCCGCGGCCGGTGACCGTCGCGATTGTCCTGAGCGCGGTTCTCGGTGCCGTGTGCGTCGTGCTTGTTGCTTTGCCCTTTTTGCGTGAGCCAGAGCCCGTCTCGGACGCGCTCGAGGAGATGACGCCGCAGCGCCAGCGGCGGCTTGCGCTCGCAGAGGAACGCGATCGCGCTCTGTCCGCGTTGAAGGAGCTCGAAGCGGATCATCGTGCCGGCCGGATCAACGACGAGGACTACCGGGCGTCGATTGGCGCCCTGCGACGAGAAGCAGCGAGTGCACTGCGGGCGCTCGATGTGGTCAACGAGAAGGTCTAGCACCGCGAGGCGCGAACAGGGGTCGTATGGCCCGACTGCCGGCCCTCCTCGTCGCGCTCGCGGCCGTGATGCTGCTCGCGGGAACCGCGATGGGCGACCCCGGCTCCGACAAGACGCGAGTCGATTCCCGACTGGGCGAGGCCCGTGCGAACGCAGAGCGGGCGGCCAGCACGGCGACGCTCCTGACCACCGAGCTGAGCAGGCTCGGTCAGGCGGCCCGCTCGGCCGAGGCGGCACTTGCGACCGAGCAAGTGCGGGTCGCCGCGCTGGAGGCATCTCTCGTCGCCGAGCAAGCTCGCCTGGCCGAGCTGGGCCGGGAGATCGAGGCGCAGAATGCGCGGCTCGCTGTCCTGGAACGACAGTATCGTTCGGCCCTGCGCGTCCTCGAGCGTCATGTCCGTGCGATCTACCAGGCCGATTCCCCCGACCTCATCTCCTTTGCCCTCGGAGCAACGTCGTTCAGCGAGCTGATCAACAACCTCGACCTCCTCGATCGAATCGGGAGGCAGGACAAGCAGATCGCGGGTTCGTTCGACGCAGCCCGCATTGAGCTCGAGCAGGCCCGGGCCTCGACGGATCGCGCGCGGCGTGAGGCTGCGCAATCCGTAGCAGCGATTGCCGTGCGCACCGCCGCTCAGCGGGAAGCGCGCGATCTGGTCGCAACTCGGCGCAGCGCACTCGTTGCTGCCGAGGGCGAGAAGGCGCAAGCTCTCGAGGGCGCCCGCGGCGACCGCGCGACGTTCGTCGCAGAGGCCGAGGCGCTCGCCGCGGAGAGCGCGGCTCTCTCGGCGCGGATCCAGGCTGCGCAGAGCGCGGCTGCTGCAGCCGCCACCGCTTCCCCTGCCACCGCGCCGGCCTCGTCCCCAGGGGCAACCCTTTCCTGGCCCGTATCGGGGCCGGTCACGAGTGGATTCGGCCCGCGGTGGGGCAGGATGCACGAGGGCATCGACATCTCAGTGGAAACGGGAACACCCGTGCGCGCTGCTGCAGCAGGCACGGTGATCTATGTCGGGTGGCTCGGCGGCTACGGGAATCTTGTCGTCGTCGACCACGGGGGTGGGCTCTCGACCGCCTACGCACACAACTCGAGCTTCGCGGTCGCGCAGGGTGCCGCTGTCGGTGCCGGAACTGTGGTCTCCCTGTCGGGGAACACGGGCAACTCGTCCGGTCCGCACGTGCACTTCGAGGTGCGCGTCAATGGTGCCGCAGCGGATCCGCTCGGGTACTTGTAGACCGAGCATCGGACACGTGGGGCGCGCGGCGTTTGCGGGACACGCCGCGCTGGCGGTGGACGCGGGCGACGCATCCGCTTCGCTCGCGCGAGCGTGTACGTCGCCCCTACGGAGCGGCAAGGGAGGGTGGTTTACGCGGCGTCGGTCGCGGCGGCCGGCAGCGCTTCTGTCGGGATCGTGCGGAGGTCAGGAAGCGCGCGCCATTGCTCCTCGAGACCGAGGCCGTACCCCGCGAACAGCTCGTCCGGGACGGTGAACCCGACGTAGCGGAGACCGATCCTTTCGACAAGACGGCGGTAAGGGCGATCGAGCAGCGTCACGGCCGCGATGCTCGCTGGGTCTCGCTCGGCGAGCGTTCGGTTCAGGAATGCGAGCGTGAGCCCTGTATCCACCACATCCTCGACGATGATCACATCGCGGCCTGTAATCGGGACGTCGAGATCCTTCAGCAGCCGAACCCCACCGCGACGACCGTCCGAGTAGGCCGCCATCTCGATCACGTCGATCGCATGGAGGATCGGCAGTGCGCGCGAGAGGTCGGCGAGGAAGACCGTGCTCGACTTCAGGGGCGCGACGAGGAGTGGCTCGCGGCCCTCGTAGTCGGCGGCAATCTCCGCCCCGAGCTCTGCCACGCGCGCGGCGATCTCTGCGGCGGAGAGGTAGACCTCGCCGACGGGGTGGTGTCCTATGAGGCGAGCTTCAGTCGGTATCGCTGGGCGAGGCGCTCGAGGTCGCGCCGGTAGAAGAGCTTGACATTGACGTCCGGGTACAGCTCGCGCACCTCACGGAGCTTGCGATTCTTGCGGGTCACGAGCGACTGCTTCATCACGGTCACCTCGATGTAGAGGTTCTCCTCCGGCAGAAAGAAGTCGGGCGTGAATGCGCGTGTGATTCGGCCCTCGGCGTCTCGTTCGAGAACGAAGGAGGTTGGCTCGTACTCCCAGGGGATCCTGTACCAGTCCAGGATCCTGGCACACTCAAGCTCGATCCGGTTGGCGAACCGCGGGGGCTCTGTTCCACGGTACGCCTGGAACCGGTGGGATTCCGACCGCACAACCGAACGGTACTCGCGCCCTCGGACGTCCCCGACCACATACGCCCTCGCACGGCGTACAATCCAGCGATGCCGAACAGCGCAGGTCAGGGTCTCCGGATCGCCCACCTCTCGGATCTCCACTGCGGCGAGCAGTACTTCGAGCCGACCCTGCTCGAGCGTGCGATCAGCGAGATCAACGAACTCGCGCCCGACATCGTTGTCTGCTCCGGAGACCTCACAACCCTCGGCTTCAAGCACGAGTACCAGTTGGCGCGTCACTACGTCGACAAGATCGAGTGCGAGTCACTCGTTGTGATCCCCGGGAACCACGACTCACGGAACGTGGGCTACATCCATTTCGAGGAGATGTTCGGCGAGCGAAACTCCGTATTGCGGAAAGCCGGAGTCACGGTCGTCGCGGTGGATTCGACCGAGCCGGATCTCGATCATGGTCAGATCGGGCGCGGCCGCTACGCCTGGATCGAACGGGAGTTTTCCGCGGAGCCTGCCGATCTGAAAATCTTCGTACTTCATCACCATTTGCTTCCCGTGCCGGGCACGGGCAGGGAGCGGAACGTCGTCTACGACGCCGGTGACGTCATCGAATGCCTTCTGCGGTCGGGCGTTCAACTCGTGCTCTCGGGGCACAAACACGTGCCCTACGCCTGGCGTCTCGAGAATCTCTTCGTTGTCAACACGGGCACGGTCTCCTCGCTGCGCTTGCGCGGCAATACTCGACCCTGTTACAACGTGATCGAGGTCAACGGCAGCCATGTCGATATCTGGCGTCGCCATCCGTTCCACGGGCAGGAGCGCATCATCCAGTTCTCGACCGACACCCTCGAGTACGAGAAGTACACCGGCCGGATCGAGTCCGAGGTGACGTCACGCTCGTGAGAGCCGTGGCCGTGATCGATGGGGAGCACTACGCGCCTGTAGTGAGGGACGCGCTCGTCGAGTTGCCGTACGACATCGTCGGTTGCGTGCTCGTTGGGGGCACGGAGAAACTGCGGGGGGGTGAGGACTACGGTGTCCCACTCGCTGCCACGCTCGAGGAGGCGATCGCAGAGTTCTCGCCGGAGGTCGTGCTCGATCTCTCGGACGAGCCGGTTCTCGGTCCGCCGGCGCGATTCAGGCTCGCCGCGCGCGCCCTCGCGCTCGGCATCCCCTACGAGGGAGCCGACTTCCGTCTCGACCCGCCGAGCTTCGAGGCGATCTCGACTCCCTCTATCGCGGTGATCGGAACCGGAAAGCGGGTCGGCAAGACGGCCGTCACCGGTCATGTGGCGAGCGAGCTGTCACGAGAACGGAACGTCGTCGTCGTCGCCATGGGTCGCGGCGGGCCGCCCGAGCCGGAGCTCATCGAGGTGCGGCCCACACTGGTGGATCTGCTTCGGATCTCACGCGCCGGGCTGCACGCGGCGTCCGACCACCTGGAGACTGCGGCGCTGACGGGGCTTCCGACGGTCGGCTGCCGCCGCTGCGGCGGCGGCCTCGCCGGTGCCGTCGGCACGTCCAACGTCCTCGCCGGTGTGCGCCTCGCCGGGGAGCTCGATCCCGATCTCATCCTCCTCGACGGGAGCGGCGCTGCTCTTCCGCCCATCGCTGCCGAGCGGCGCATTCTCGTCGTCGGCGCACACCAGGATCCGGCTGTCGCTACCGGCTATCTCAATCCCTATCGAGCCTTGCTCGCAGATCTCGTCATCGTGACGATGGCCGAAGAGGGCGTTGCGCATGGCGAGCTCGCGACCGCGATCGCGGCGCTCACACGCCCCGATGTCCCGGTCGTCCGCGTCGTGTTGCGACCACGCCCCCTCGGGGACGTTCGCGGGAGAAGGGTGGCGTTCTTCGGCACGGCGCCCGCCGCGCACCACGGGCAGATTGTCGGGCATCTCGAGCGAACCTATGGGGCGGATGTTGTCCACGTCTCCGGGAGCCTCTCCGACCGAGCGACCCTGAGGGCCGAGCTTGCCGGGCTCGACTGTGACGTCATCGTCGTTGAGGTGAAGGCAGCCGCGATCGACGTTGTCGCTGGGGAGGCAGCGCGGAAGGAGATTCCCGTCGTGCTGGCCGCGAACGACGTTCTGCCTCTCGCCGGTGAGCCGGATCTCGACTTCGAGCTCGAGCGTCTGGCACGCGAGGCGATCGCGGCCGCGGTGGTGGGCGTGTGAGCGAGCGCCGTTACCTGGCGCCGCTGCCGCTCGGCGGTGACGAAGGCCCGCCGTGGTCGAAGGGGCTGATGGCCCGTGCGCTCGCAGCCACCGGATTGACGCCCACTCGTGCCTACGAGCTGGCGCGTCGCGCCGATGCCGACATGATTCAGCGTGGCTCGCTCGAGCTCGACCTCGACCGGCTGGCCGAGGTTGCTGCTGACGTGCTGGGTGAGCAGGAGGCAGCTCGTACGATGCGACGCCTGCGGCGGCTCCAGGCGCTGCAACACCTCGAGCTCCCCGTTGTTCTTCTCGTCGGTGGTGCAACCGGCACGGGAAAGTCGACCCTCGCTACCGAGGTGGCGCACCGGCTCGGGATCACGCGGGTGACCTCCACCGATTTCATCCGCCAGACGATGCGGGCGTTCTTCTCTCGCGAGTTCATGCCGTCGGTGCACTACTCGAGCTTCGAGGCCGAGCTCGCCCTGAGCAGGGCCGACGAGGATCTTGCCGGTGACGCCACGTTGCGCGGGTTCCTCGACCAGACGCGGAACGTGCTCGTCGGCGTCGAGGCGGCAATCGACCGTTCTCTGACCGAGGGCTGGTCGATGGTGCTCGAGGGTGTGCATCTCGTCCCGGGCATGATTGCCATCGACCGGTCTGACGCGATCGTCGTGCAGTGTGTGATCGCGATCAGCGATGAGCAGGTGCATCGAAGTCACTTCTGGGTGAGAGATGCCGCTACCGACGGCCTGCGCCCGCTCGAGAAGTACCTCGACGGGATGACCGAGATTCGGATGATCCAGGACGTCCTCGTCGAGCGCGCGAGGCGATGCGACGTGCCGGTGATCGAGAACGTCAGCCTCGACGACGCGATCGGCCAGGTCCTCGACCTCGTCCTGACAGGCGCCGAGCGGCTGGTGCGTGTGGTGGCCCGGTGACAGGCTTTAGCCTGTCTCCTGGGTCTCTCAGCGCGCGCACGGTAGAGTGGGAGGCATGGTCACCGAAGCCGACGTCATCGAGGCCCTCCACGGCGTGGAGGATCCGGAGCTCGGGATGGACATCGTCGAGATCGGCCTCTTCTACGAAGCGGAGATCGATGGGCCGAACGTCAAGATCATCCACTCGCTCACGTCGATGGGATGTCCCGCTGGCCCGATGATTCAGGAGGGCATCCACGACGCTGTCGCCGCGCTGCCGGGCGTCGAACACGTCGAGGTCGAGCTGACGTTCGAACCGTTCTGGACGCCCGACCGGATGTCAGAAGACGCCAAGTTCATTCTTGGCTTCGGTTGAGCGACGCTCCACCGTAACCAGGAGGTGGGTGAGGCCTTCAGCCTTACCCGCGGCCTTACGTCCTTACGGCCTCGGTGGGAGCGGCGTCGATGCCTTCTGCACGGCACCAACCGGGGTGTAGGCGCAGATCACGTAGCCGGCAAGACGCTTCTTTCCGCCCGAGCTCCGGGCTGTGACGATCCAGCCGGTCGCCTGGGCTCGGTCGTCGACGGCCTTCGTGCCGTTCGCCGGCGCCGAGTTGATCAGGCTGCCGTAGAACTCGTTGCCAATGTAGTCCGTGGTCGTCGTCGAGAGGAACCCGCCGCCGCCGCCCACGGGCACCTGGCCGGTGTCACACGAGAT
>JAYTJO010000020.1:0-3722 GCA_043730975.1 Thermoleophilia bacterium
GCCGCCCGAGATTGCCGAGCCCGACGAAGCCAAGGCGCTGCATGGTGGATCTGTCCGTCGACGCGGGGCTAGGGGGTGACAACGATCTTCCCGAACTCGCTGCCTTCGTGGAGGCGCGTGAACGCGGCCCGGGCATCAGCGAGCGCGAACTCCGAGTCGACGAGCGGCTTCACGCCCGTCTGCTCCAGAAATGCGCACATCTCACGGAACTCGTCGCGCGTACCGATCGACGAGCCGCGAACAGTAAGCTGGCGCCAGAACATCCGCGCCAGATCGGCCGACGGATCGGGGCCGCTCGTCGCTCCTGCAACGACGACCGTGCCGCCCGTTCGTAGTGACTTCAAGGAATGATCCCAGGTCGCCCTGCCCACGGAATCGAGCACGGCATCGACCCGGTGCGGAAGTCGGCTGCCCGGTGCAAAGGCACCCGCCGCGCCGATCTCGAGGGCATGAGCTCGCTTCTCCTCGCTACGGCTGGTCACATAGACGACGAGGCCGGCGGCCTTCCCGAGCAGGAGGGCTGCGGTCGAGACACCTCCGCCCGCGCCCTGGACGAGGACGGACTGACCCGGTCGGAGGCCGGCGCGATTGAACAGCATCCGGTAGGCCGTCAGGTAGGCCACCGGGAGACAGGCAGCCTCGACGAAGGAGAAGCCGGCAGGCAGCGGCACGAGGTTGCGGCTCGGGACGGCCATCCGCTGCGCGAGCGTGCCGGGCACGCCACGCTCGGAGAAGACGTGGAAGTCGGCCGCGAGCGTCTCGTCCTCGCCCGGCTCCGGGTTCCCGAGCACCGCGTGGACGACGACCTCGCGACCGTCGGCCGTCACTCCGGCAGCATCGGTGCCGAGGATGACGGGAACCTCTTCCTCCGTGACCCCGATGCCACGGAGGCTGAAGAGATCGTGATGGTTGATCGCAGCCGCGCGAACGTCGATGATCTCCCATCCTTCGGGAGGTGTCGGCTCGGGGGCCTCGCGAATCTCGAGGCCTGCAAGGGGATCGTCGGGCGTGATTCGGGCGCAGACGGCTGCGAGCAACTCGAAACCTCCGGGGAAAGAGCGCAGCCGTCGACGACGGCCCACGTCGGAAGGCGCGAGCGTACCGACCCGGCCTGTGCCCCTGTCGCATACGCTCACGGAGTGCGGGCAGTCATCTTCAACGGGTCGGGTGGGAACGAGGTCATCGATCTCGTTGAGCGGCCCGACCCCGTTCCAAGCGGCGACGACGTCCTCGTCGCCGTCCGCTACGCCGGGCTGAATCCCGCCGACATCGCACAGCGCGAAGGCCGCTATCCCGCTCCTCCGGGCTCGCCGCCCGATGTTCCCGGGATCGAGGTATCCGGGACGGTGCTTGCGGGTGGGCCGACCGCGCGTCGATTCGCCGTCGGCGACCGGGTCTTTGGCATCGTCGGAGGTGGCGGGCTTGCCGATCGCGTGCTCGTGCACGAGCGACATGTAGCTGCTGTCCCCGATCTCCTCGATGGCCTTGCCGCGGCAGCCGTTCCCGAGGTCTTCGTCACGGCCCACGACGCGGTGATGTCGCAGGCACAGCTTCGCCCGGGTGAGCTTCTCGTCGTCAACGGCGCGAATGGCGGAGTCGGCACCGCCGCCGTGCAAATCGCCGCCGTCGCGGGCGCGCGTGTCCTGGCGACTGTTCGCACTCAGGCGCTCCGGGCAGACGTTGCGACGCTCGGTGCCAACGTGATCGCACCGGACGATCTCGTCGAGCGCGCGGTTGCAGAGGGTGGTGCCGATGTCATCCTCGAGCTCGTCGGTGCACCGAACCTCGACCCCGATCTTCTCGCTCTCGCGGTCAAGGGCCGCATCGTGATCGTGGGCACCGGCGGCGGCACGGAGGCTCTACTCGATCTGCGGAAGCTCATGGGGCGACGCGCGCGACTGATGGGCACGGTGCTCCGGGCGCGACCTCTCGAGGAGAAGGCCGTCGCCGTTCAGTCGTTCGCCCGCGAGGTCGTGCCGCATCTCGCAACCGGACGGATCCGGTCGCTCGTCGATCAGGTCTTTCCCGCCGAGGAAGCTGCGGCTGCCTTCGACCGACTGCAGTCGCCCGGCAAGCTCGGCAAGGTGCTGCTCGACTTCGGCAACTGACGATGGCGCAGGTTGCGTTCCTCGCGCACTGCCTGCTCAACCAGAACGCGAAGACGCTCGGCGGCGCGAAGACGCCTTCGGTCTGGGAGCCGGTGATCGACATCCTCCTCGAGCGCGGCTGGGTGATTCGCCAGATGCCGTGCCCTGAGCTTGCCTTTGGGGGCGTGCGCCGCTTCTGGTGGGTACGCGAGCAGGCAGACACGCCGCTCTTCCGCGAGCATTGCCGACGCCTGGCGCGCACCGTCGCCTCCACGATGCAGCCGCACGTCTCGGCGGGGGATGACGTCGTGATGATCGGGATCGATTCGAGCCCCACGATGGGTGTTTCCTTCCAGCCCTCTTCGCCGACGTGGGGAGGCGAGCCCAACGTCGGAGCCGACGACACGACGATGGTCGACGGAGAAGGAATCTTCCTCGAGGAGCTCCGAGCGGAGCTCGAGATCCGCGACCTGCCGATGCCGCGACGGACCGGTATCCGCCACTGGTTCCCGGACTACGACCCGGCCGAGGAGCACGCGCGCCTCGTCGCGCTACTCGAGAACGCATGACTGCAGCGGATCCCCGATCGGAGAAGGTCGCCGTCATCCCCGAGGCACGGTTCGTCGAGCTGTTGCCGGAGCTCAGGTCGGCAGGCTACGGACTGATGCAGCTCCCTCCTGCGGATCTCGCCCCGGAGACAGCCACGGAGGCGCTCGCCCAGCTCGCCGAGCAGGTTGCCGAGTACCGGCGCAACCACTACGAGGTCGTGCTCGCGGGCACCGGCGCCTGGTGCGCCGAGTTCGTCACCGAGCTCGCGCGGTTCGGGCTCGAGCCACTCGAGCTCCTCGAGAGTCGGGTGGGACAGGTCCCGCCCGGGCAGGAGTCACCGGCGGGACGGCGGGGGACTCCACCTTAGGCTGCCATCACCTTAGGCTGCCATCCAGCCGCCGTCGACGAGCAGGTTGATCCCGCTCACGTATCCGGCATCGTCCGACGCGAGAAAGAGGGCTGCACCCGCGACATCGTCCGGCCGACCGAGTCGGTGAAACGGCGTCCGCGCGCGCGAGTAGTCGAGCAGCTCCTCCCCCGTGCCCGCGGGGTTTCCGGTGAGGATCTTGCCGGGTGCGACCGCGTTCACGAGAACGCCACGCGGGCCAAAGTCAACTGCAACCTGATGGACGAAGTTGACGACGCCACCCTTGCTCGCTGCATAGGCGACGTGACCAGGTGGGCCGACCATTCCCTGCTGGGAGGAGATGATGACGACACGACCGCGAACCTCATCGCGCGGCTCCTGGGTAACCATCTCGGCCACTGCGCGCTTGGTGCCGAGAAAGACACCGCGCAGGTTGACGGACATGATCGCGTCCCAGTCCTCCTCGGTCGTCTCGAGAAGGCCTTTCGACCACCGCCCCGAGACGCCCGCATTGCAGACCATCACGTCGAGGCGACCGCAGCGCTCGACCGCCGCTGAGACAAGCCGGTCGACGTCGTCGGCCGAGGAGGCGTCCGATGTGAGGAAGATGCCGCTCTCTCCGAGGAGTTCCGCGATCGGCTCTCCACCTTCCACGGGGTCGGGGCGGATATCGCCGACGACGACGAACGCCCCCTCCTCTGCAAACCGGAGGGCGATCG
>JAYTJO010000021.1:0-5202 GCA_043730975.1 Thermoleophilia bacterium
CACGTTCAGTGAGGGCGGCAGCTACTCGCACGTCGGCGCTGAACCAGTTGAACCCGGCGGCATCCCAGTTGACCTTGAGTGCTCCACCTGCTGCGATCGCCGCGTACTCTCCCTCCCGTGAAGGAGGATTACTTCGCCGAAGAGGTCACGGCGGGCTACGACGACGGGGGACCGATGTTCAGCGCCCACGTCATCGGCCCAACGGTCGACTTCCTCTCGGAGCTCGCAGGCGACGGTGCGGCGCTCGAGCTCGGCATCGGCACCGGACGCGTCGCTGTCCCACTCGCGGGGCGAGGCGTGCGCGTGCACGGGATCGACCTCTCGGACGCGATGGTCGCCCGCCTACGCGGGAAGCCGGGCTCGGAGGAGATCGCCGTCACGATGGGCGACTTCGCAACGACTCGCGTCGACGGGACGTTCCGAATCGCCTATCTCGTTTTCAACACGATCATGAACCTGACGACGCAAGACGCGCAGGTCGCGTGCTTCGAGAACGTCGCACGGCATCTCGAGCGGGTCGGCTACTTCGTCATCGAAGTCATGATCCCCGACCTTCGCCGACTACCGCCCGGAGAGCGCTACGTTCCGTTCGACGTGAGCGAGACGCACGTCGGCGTCGACGAATACGACGTCGCCAACCAGGGTCTGATCTCGCACCACTACACGAACGGGCTCGGCTCAGTGCCGTTCCGCTACGTGTGGCCCGCGGAGCTCGACCTCATGGCTCGCATTGCGGGCCTGACCCTGCGCGAGCGCTGGGCCGACTGGGACCGCTCGCCGTTCACGAGCGAGAGCCGCAAGCACGTGTCGGTCTGGGAACGAACCGCATAACACCGACCGGCGTCGCCCTGCGTCCTCCCGCCCGGCCAGTCATCCGTTTCGCTCTAGGCCTACACGTCCCATTCGCCGGCGAGCAAGCGTGGCACGAGGTCGTCGAGCATGCGTAGGGTCATCCCCCAGAGCACGTGGCCTTCGACGTCGATTCCCTCGACCTCGAGTGGGGTCGAGAAGTAGGTCGATGTGAATGCGTACCGTCCGCGTGCCCCGGGATCGCCGAGCATGGCAACGGCCGGTGTGAGAAGCGCTGCTGCCTCCGTTGGTTGGGGCTTCCAGTCGAACCCGGCAGGAACGCGACCGAGGAACGGATGAACCCGGAAGCCCGTCTCCCTCGTCTCGACCGGGTCGAGTCTGGCGAGAACCTCGACCCTGTCGGGTGGCAGCCCGACCTCCTCCTCGGTCTCCCGCAATGCCGTCGCGAGGAAGTCGCTGTCGCTCGGCTCTGGTCGGCCACCGGGCAGGCCGATCTGGCCGCCGTGAATGCCCCGGTCGGTACGGACGAGCAGCAGGATCCGGAGGACGCCGGCTGCATCCCGGAAGACCGGCGCCAGAACAGCTGCATCCTCGAACGTCGTGGTCGTGATCAGCCTCTAGACCTCGGCCCGCAGCAGATCGTCGATCGTCTCGCGCTTCCGGATCAGTCTCGCCGCTCCGTCGCCAACGAGGGCGGCCGCCGGTCGCGTGACGCCGTTGTAGTTCGACGCCATCGCGAGCGTGTAGGCGCCGGTGGCCGGGATCGCAAGGAGATCCCCGCGCGTCGGGGCCGGAATGGCGACATCGTCGATGAGCACATCGCCCGACTCGCAATGCATTCCTGCGATGCTCACATGCTCCCCTGCCGTTTCGTCCGCACGGGCTGCGGACACAGCCGTGTAGACAGCTTCGTAGAGTTGCGGCCGCGGGTTGTCGGACATGCCTCCGTCGACTGCCACCCAGGTGCGTTCCGGCAACCGCTTGACCGCGCCGACCCGGTAGAGCGTGACGCCGGCAGTGCCGACGAGCGATCGGCCGGGCTCGAGCCAGATCTCGGGGACGGGCAATCCGGCTTCCGCGAAGGCCAGCCGAGCGGTCTCGACTGCGCTCGCAGCGAGAACTGCCGCGTCGGGGGCGTGCTCCTCCATGTTGTGCCGGATCCCGAAGCCGCCACCGAGATCCGCGACTCGCGGAGTCCAGCCCAGTACGTCGCGACACGCGGCCGCGAACGAGGCGAGCCGAACGATCGTCTCCGCCTGGGCATCGAAGTCCGCGAGTTGCGAACCGATGTGAACATGCAGCCCGAGGACGTCGAGGCCCCGAGCGAGCGCGTCCTCGATCAGCGATCGGGCCTGGACGGTGGGGAGACCGAACTTCGACCCGTGATGGCCGGTGCGGATCGCTTCGTGCGTATCGGCATCGACGCCGAGGGTCACGCGCACGAGAACCTGCCTGATCCCAGCGGCGGCGGCTAGCTCGGCCTCGTCGGGTGCGTCGAGCACGACCGTCGCACCCTCGACGGCGGCTTCGGTGAGCAAAGCCACATCCTTGTTGTTGCCGTGGACGATGATCTCCTGGCCCTGGAAGCCGGCGGCGCGGGCGAAGGCCAGCTCGCCCGTTGATGCCACGTCGACCCCGAGTCCTTCCTCGCGGAACAGGCTCAGAACGGCCACGTTCGAGAAGGCCTTCGTTCCGAATGCGACATGGCCGCCCGCGACGGCCGCCGTGAGCGACCGCGCACGGGCGCGGAGCGACTCCTCGCAGTAGACGACGAGCGGCGTGCCGAACTCGGCCGCGAGATCCCCGGCCGTCAGTCCACCGATCATCAGATCGGCCCCCTCGATCCGTGCCGAGTCCGGAAACAGGCCGAGCACGTCGTGGTCGACCCCATTCATCTCGACCTAGACCGCTGCGGCCGCCGCTGCGTAGCCGGCTCGCATCTCGTCGAGCGAGATTGGCGTGTAATCCCCGGCATGCCCGGCTTGCCCGAAGTCGCGCATCCTCTTTGCGATCAGCTCCTGCATCGCTGCGCGTGCCGGCTTCAGGTAGTCGCGCGGGTCGAACTTCTCGGGCGACTCGGCGAAGACCTTGCGGATTGCACCCGTGACCGCGAGGCGGGAGTCGGTGTCGACGTTGATCTTGCGGACGCCGTGCCGGATCCCGAGCTGAATCTCCTTCACCGGCACGCCCCACGCAGGCTTGAGCGCGCCACCGTACTGGTTGACCTGCGCGACGAGCTCCGGCGGGACGCTCGACGAGCCGTGCATCACGAGGTGCGTCTCGGGCAGGCGACGGTGGATCTCCTCGATCAAGTCCATCTTCAGCACGTCTCCGGTGGGCTCCTGCGCGAACTTGTAGGCGCCGTGGGATGTCCCGAAGGCGACCGCCAGGGCATCGACGCCGGTTTCCTGCACAAACTCCACGGCCTCGTCCGGATCGGTCAGGTGTACCTCGCCAGAGCCATGTCCGTCTTCGATCCCACCAAGCGTGCCGAGCTCACCTTCGACCGTCGCGCCCCGCGTGTGGGCGTACGCGACGACCTCCTTCGTAACGGCGACGTTGTACTCGAACGACGCGGGCGTCTTCCCGTCCGCCTCGAGGGAGCCGTCCATCATCACGCTCGTGAATCCGAGGTCGATGGCCGAGAAGCACGTTTCGGGCTCGTTGCCATGATCGAGATGCAGGGAAACCGGGATCTCCGGATAGAGCTCGACCGCGGCCTGCATCAGATGCCAGAGGAAGAGGTCGTTCGTGTACGAGCGTGCGCCTCGTGACGCCTGGATGATCACAGGCGAGGACGTCTCGCGGGCGGCCTCCATGATCGCCTGGATCTGCTCCATGTTGTTGACGTTGAATGCTCCGACGCCGTAGCCGCCGCGGGCAGCTTCGTCGAGGAGTTGGCGCATCGAGACGAGCGGCATCTTCCGGTTCTCCTGTGTCGTGGACGTCTTCGTGTCCAGCGTACTCACCTGCGACGGCGGCAGCGCCAAACGGGTGGCCGCGAGCGGCGGGCAGTGGTAGCATTGGACGAGATGGTGCTCCTTCTTTCATAGAGCAGGAGGCATGTGCGGCGGGAGCCGCAGCGATCTCCCTGAGCCTCTCCCGTGAGAGGCTTTTTTGTACCCGGATTCCCGAGCCCGACGACGAACCTGATGGAGACGATGGAGCGCTACGAACCCCAATCGATCGAACTGAAGTGGCAGAAGGTCTGGGCTGATGAGCAGTCCTTCCACGTCCCGAACCCCGCGCCGGCTGAGTTGACCGGTGATCGCGCGAAGTCGTACGTCGTCGAGATGCTCCCGTATCCGTCGGGCGATCTCCACATGGGGCACACGCTCAACTACACGATCGGCGACGTGATCACCCACATGCGCCGGCGCAAGGGAATCCAGGTGCTGCGGCCGATGGGCTACGACGCGTTCGGCCTTCCCGCCGAGAATGCCGCGATCAAGGAGGGTGCGCATCCACGCCCGACAACCGAGCGTAACATCGCCGCGATCCGCACCCAGATGCAGCGGATGGGCTGGGCGATCGACTGGGGTCGCGAGATATCGACACACGAGCCGGCCTACTACCGCTGGACGCAGTGGCTGTTCCTGCGGTTCTACGAGAAAGGGCTCGCCTACCGCAAGGAGGCCCCCGTCAAGTGGTGCCCGAACGATCAGACCGTGCTCGCCAACGAGCAGGTCGTCGACGGCCGCTGCGAGCGCTGTGGCGCGGAGGTCGAGGCCAAGATCCTGACGCAGTGGTACTTCCGGATCACCGACTACGCCGACGCGCTGCTGGATGAGATGGGCGATCTCGAGGATTGGCCCGACCGTGTCCTGACGATGCAGCGAAACTGGATCGGCCGCTCGCGCGGCGCCCGCGTCATCTTCAGCGTCGAGGGGAGCGGGGAGGAGTTGCCCGTCTTCACGACACGGCCCGACACGCTGTTCGGGGCCACCTTCTTCGTGCTGGCGCCAGAGAACCCGCTTGTCACGCAGCTCGTCGCGGGCTCGGAGCACGAGGCAGAGGTGCTCGACTATGTCCGCCGCACCTCCGCTCGCTCCGAGGTCGAGCGCGAGACGAAGGAAAAGGACGGCGTCTTCACCGGGCGATCTGCGATCAATCCCGTCAACGGTGAGGCGATCCCGATCTGGGTGGCCGACTACGTCCTGATGGGCTACGGCACGGGGGCGATCATGGCCGTTCCTGCACACGATGAGCGCGACCACGCCTTCGCCGAGAGCTATGGCATAGAGATCAGGCCGGTTGTCGTGCCCGAGGGTGAGGAGATCCCCGAGGGAACTGCCTACTCCGCCCACGGCGCCAACGAGGTGCTTGTCAACTCGGGTGGGTTCGATGGGCTCTCGAGCCCTGAGGCGAAGGAACGGATCGTCGCGTGGCTCG
>JAYTJO010000022.1:0-11783 GCA_043730975.1 Thermoleophilia bacterium
CAGCTTCGCCTTCAGCCGGTAGTAGCGCTGTGGCACGTCGTACCGCGATGTCGCAGCATCGATCAACGCCTGCACCGCCTCGTCGGTCGTCTCGTTCGAGAGATTCCGCGACGTGATCCAGGTGGGGTAGCCGCGGAGTCGGTCGTCGATCGACTTGTCGACGAGGATCGTGTTGAAGATAGAGGTGCGCGTGCGCAGTCCCGGTTGCAGTGCCTCGGTAACCGCCTCGGCCGCTCCACGCCGCACGTCCCGGTCGGTCGAGTAGAGCTTCGCCATCGCCGTCTCGAGCGAGACGGGCTCCTCGGCGTCGGGAAGGTCGATGCGCATGGCGCCGAGCACCTCCTCGTACAGGCGCGACCAGGCGGTGACGCCGGAGACGGACTTCTCCGTGAGGATCTTCTCCTCCGGCTCCGTCAGCACGTAGGGGCGGAACACGCGCTGCGAGGTGAGCCAGTGCCGCCAGTGGTCGAGAGCCGGATCGGCCAGCGTCGCCGCGGCCGGCTCGTCCTCGATCGCGGCCCATTCGAGACCGAAGAAGAGGAGCTGGGTTTCGAGGCCCGCGGCCTTCTCGCCGAGCTTCGAGACGAGGGCTCCGCGCGCCGTATCCGCCATGTCGGTGGAGAACTCCAGGTGCGCAAAGTAGAGGGCGCGGGTTGCGATTGCCTCGATCCGCTCGCGCTCGTCGATCGCCGCTGCAAGGTCTGCAGCGGAGAGCTCCGCGACCTTGCCGTAGTAGCGATCGCGGAAGGCGGCGGTTGCCGTTTCAGCCTCGGCAAAGTCGCATTCGATGCGCGGGTCGTCGCCTGAGGTGTAGAGGTCGGAGAGATCCCACGCGACCTCTTCCGCACCTGTGTGCTCGATAGTTGTCATGCGGCGGAGGTTAGCGCAGCGGCCCCTCGAAGCGGCCGGTGGCCGGCTTCAGCCGGTCGCCAGGGTTGAACGCCCGTTGAACAAGACCGTTCGATTCAGTTCGCCGCGCTCGACGACCGCCCGTCCTGCACGGTCACGACGACGACCCGTTCACCGTCGTCGAGAACCTCGTAGACGATCACCATCCAGCGCCACGGGCCGAGCAGGAACCGGAACCCCGCCCACTCGGGCCCCTCGAGCGCGGTGCCGAGCCGTGGGAACTGCTCCAGCGCCCGGAGCGACGCCTTGATCCGCTCGCCGGTGTCCGGGGGAAGCGAATGCGTGACCCTGAGCCGGGAGATGTCCTCGGCGGCAGCTCGTGTGATCTCGATGCGCGCCACCGCTACGGCAGGTCGTCGAGCGCGATCGTGTCACCCTCGCGTGCTTGCTCGCGACCGAACTGCGCGCGCTCGAGTGCCCCGGGGATGCCGTTCAGAAGCTCGAGCATCCCTTGGCTGTCGATGTCCGCCTCGTCGATTGCCCGCGAGAGGAGCGACCGGGCAAGCGTCCCTTCGAGCGTGTAGGCCTGCTCGGCAAGGCGACTCAGTTTCGCCGCGTGTTCCGGCGTCAGAGTGACGTTCAGTCGAGTGGTCTCCTCAGGACGCGCCATGCTTCAACGAACGTAGCACGGAATGACACGCTCCGTGCAATGCTTGACGCACACGGTCGTGAACCTGTCGGGAACGCGTCAGCAGCCGACGACCGATTGTATCCGACGGATCGTCGCCGTCACGATCGCTTGATCTTGGATCTCGAGTTTGGCCGGCTTCGCGACGCGGGCGAGATCGCCACATGCCTGAGCCTTCTTGCCTGCGACGATCGAGGCTCTGGCTCGATCCGCATCCCGCAGAAGTCCGTCGATCACGCTCCGGCGAGCCTCAAAGCCGCTGATGACGTCTTTGAGCGCGTCGAGTTGCTCGAGGGCTCCACGGACATGCACGACGAACGAGGCGCGCTCGATGTTTCGGAACTCGTCGAGGGCTGAACAGGCGACGGTCGTATCGCCGATGACGAATGTTGAACCGGACGGTGGTGCGCACGTCGCCTCGACCGGGCCGTCTACGAGGTCAGACGCAGAGACTACGAACGACGCCGGGCCGCCTGCAGGGCTTTCCGCATCGATAACAACAGCCGACGGAGATGTGATCAACGGGCCGGTGGTGTCTTGCACTCGAACCAGGAACGTCCCGGTGCCGTAATTGCCCGATGCGTCTGCGACGGCGCATGTGACGGTCGTCAACCCGATCGGGAACTGTGAACCGCTTGCAGGACTACAGTTTTGCAGCAGGGGCGTCGGATCGTGATCGTCGACCGCCGAAGGCGCAAACCTCACCACCGCACCGACCGCGGACGTCGCCTCCTCGGTGACGTTTGCCTGAACCAGCAACGGCGCGCTCACATCCAACGCAAAGCGAGCCGCCTCTGACGCCGGGTAAAGCGATTCGCCAACTCCGACAACGTAGCCGTCCTCCTGGATCGCGAGGTCTCGGAACGCCCCGCGGTCTGTGCCTTGGTAGAAACCCGTTCCGCCGAGTCTAAGGTCAAGTGATCCGGTCGAATCGAGCGCGACGAAGAAACGAGAGTTGAGCTGCGTTGACGAATTCGTGCCGAGACCACCCATAACGACTCCATCGTCGACGGTCGTCGCGACTGCGAGCGCATTGGCATTGAGGCCCGCGAATGCCACTGTCTTGAGCCCTGCTGACCCGAAGGATGAGTCTGCCGCCCCATCCGTCGAAAGCCGAAGGACGGCGGCCTTCGTGTTCGGGTCGCCTATCGAGAAGGAGCCTCCGACGACAAGCGTGCGGCCACTCCCGTCTACGGCCAAAGCGAAGGCCTGGAACGGAGCGTTGACGAGTGTCTGACTCGTCGTCCCCAGCGTGCCGAACGTATCGACAGGCGTCCCGCTCGCATCAAGACGTCGAACGGCAATGCGGCGAGAGGTACCAGCAAGACCAAGCTCCGTGACGGCTCCAGCGGGAGAGAGGGCAATGTCGATCCCGGTGAACGCCTCGGCTCCCTCTACGTTCGGGTAGGCGCTCTCAACCACTCCACTGGGACTCAGCCGTGCGAGCTCTCCATTGAAGAGAATGACAATCCGACCGGTACCGTCCACGACGAGCTGCTCGACACCTCCTGAGCCAGGCAGCTGGACCAGGCCATCATCACCGAAGGCAGGGTCGACAGCACCGTTCGCAGTGAGCCGAACGATGACCGGCGTCTGATCGCCCCTCGCCGCGACAATGATGCCGCCGTCGGGAGCAATCGCGACATCTTGTCCGAACAGACAGTTGAAGTCGAACTTGAAGCTGACGGCCCCGGCGATGCCGAACGATTGGTCGGGCGCTCCCGTCGGAAGCAGACGATTCACGGTCAACCCGCCGCAGATCGGCGCCGCGCCCACAATCACGATTCGCTGTTGGCTATCGAGCGCGAGCGCGGGTGCCGAGACATTCTGAGGGATCTGCACAACACCCGTCCCGCCGAACGACGGATCGAGGGGACCTGCCGCACTCGAAGCTCCGCCCACGACCAGGCACGCGAGCAGCCCAGCTGCCACGAACGACGTTCCCCAACGTCTCGACCCCAGTCTCACAGCTCGCACCGTACGGCAGTCCAGGTCGAGAGTCAATGGACCTGTCCTCCGAGGTAGGGATCCGGAGTCGGCTGAAATGGCCGCCCACTGCCGCGAGTACCAAACTTCAGTCGGTCGGTGGAGTCTCGTAAACGATGGGCGCGCGACACACGAACCGCTCGCACACGTACACCGCCGGTTTCCCATCCACGAGCCCCTTGCCTTCGAGCAACGGCACGCCATCCGCCGGGCCGACGGCCACAACCGTGTTCGGCGCGAATGGCGCGAGCGCAGCCCGCGCGACGGCACTCCCGACCGGCCCCACGATCGCGATCTCGCGCGGCGGCGCGAGCCACAGGTCGAGCGCGCACAGCATCCAGCCGAAGGCACCCGGCGCGCGGCCGAGCATCGGCTCCACGAGCCGTAACACCGAAACGGCCTGGCGCTCGAGCTCGTCGTCGCCCCAGATCCGTCCGAGTCGCAGCAACACGTGCGCAAGCATCGAGTTGCCCGAGGGAATCGGGTTGTCGTCGAGGCCCTTCGTGCGGGCGACGAGCTCCTCGCCGCCCGTCGGCGCGAGGAAGAAGCCGCCGTTCTCGGCGTCCGCGAACAGCTCCACTGCGAGCAGGGCCAAACGACGTGCCTCGTCCAGCCAGCGCACCTCACCCGTCGCCACGTGCAGCTCGATCAACCCGTGCGCCGCGTTGGCGTAGTCGTCGAGGAACCCCTCCCCGCTCACCTTGCCCTCGCGCCACGACCGGGACAACCTGCCGTCCTCTCGCGAGAGCGGCCCGAGGAGAAACGCTCCCACGCCACGAGCCGCCTCGAGCCAGTCGGGACGCTCGAGCCTACGCGCGCCCTCGGCGAGCGCCGCGAGTGCGAGTCCGTTCCACGAGGCAAGCACCTTGTCGTCGAGGCCTGGCTGAGGCCGCAGATCCCGCTCCGCGTGGAGACGGGCACGGAGGTCGAGGGGAAGCTTGCCGCGGATGATCGACCGACCGTGTTCGAATGGCAGCAGCAGCTCGGCCGGTACGCCCTCGTCTTCCGTCCACGTGAACGTGAGCCCCTCGACGCCGTTCGTGTCGGCATCCTGCGCAGACGCGAGGCCACCATCGGGCAGCCGGAGTTCGCGGATCATGTAGTCGAGCGTCTCTTCGACGACCACGCGATACCGATCCTCTCCGGTCACGACCCAGGCGTGGAGGTACGTCGGAGCGAGCAGTGCGTTGTCGTAGAGCATCTTTTCGAAGTGCGGCACGAGCCAGCGGTCGTCGACGGAGTAGCGATGGAAGCCGCCCCCGACGAGGTCGTACATCCCGCCCGCGGCCATGGCGTCGAGCGTCTTCGTGACCATCTCGAGCGCCCCGGGCGACTCTCGCCGGAGGAGGAACTCGAGGGTCGAGGCGGGTGGGAACTTCGGCGCCCGACCGAAGCCGCCATTCGTGCGGTCGAAGGTACGGTGGATGCCGAGCTCGGCCCCCTCGAGCGACGCTGCAGTGAGTGGCTCCGACGACGGCGCGATGCGCGCCGAGTGGCCGACTGCCTCGACGAGCCGCTTCGCCTGCGCCACGAGGTCGTCTCGTTGCGCGCTCCAGGCCTCTGACACTGCGAGCAGCAATTGCGTGAACGACGGCATCCCGTGGCGCGGCTCGGGCGGAAAATACGTGCCCGCGTAGAACGGCTCCCCCGTGGGGGTGAGGAACACCGTCATCGGCCAGCCGCCCTGCCCCGTCATCGAGACGGTCGCATCCATGTAGAGCGCGTCGACGTCCGGTCGCTCCTCGCGATCGACCTTGATGTTGACGAAGTGCTCGTTCATCACGGTCGCCGTCGCAGCGCTCTCGAACGACTCGTGGGCCATCACGTGACACCAGTGACAGGCGCTGTAGCCCACGGAGAGCAGAATCGGGCGATCCTCGGCCCGAGCGCGGTCGAGCGCCTCCTCGCCCCACGGGTACCAGTCGACCGGATTGCCCGCATGCTGAAGGAGGTACGGGCTCGTCTCGGCGCCGAGGCGGTTCAGGGTGCCTTTTCCACTTCGGCGTCCGCCTTCTTCACCCTGCGCTTCCTGATCCACTCGACACTGAACGCCACCGCAAACGCTATCCCGAGGCCGATCACCACGCCCTTCCACGGCTGCTCCTCGAACTGCTTCCCGCCGATGTAGCCGAGCATCGTCGCGTAGGTCGCCCAGACACCGCCCGCGACGACGTCGTAGCGAAAGAACCGATGCCAGGGAAGGCCTTTTGTGTAGCCCGCGGTGAACGTCACCGCCGTTCGCCCGAACGGAATGAACCGGGCGATGATGATGATGTAGCTCCCGCGTTCCTCGAGCTGCTGCTCGGCCCAGTCGAAGCCACGGTGAGCCTTCGGGTGCTTGAAGAGCCTCTTTACCGTGTGCTCTCCCGCGAACTTGCCGATCCCGTAGGAGATGTTGTCTCCCGTCACCGCGCCGGCCCAGGCTGCGAGGATCACGAGGAAGACATTGAGATCGCCGGCACCGGCGAGTGTCCCTGCGACGATCACCATCGACTCGCTCGGGACGACCGGGAAGAACGCGTCGATCACCGCGACCGCGAAGACGGCGACGTAACTCCAGTTGGAGCCCGAGACCCAGTCGACCATCATCTGGAACATGACTGCATCCTCGCAGAGACCGGAACGGCCATGATGGACGGGATGGCGCAGACACCCCTCACCGGCACGCGCGTGCTCGACGTGACGACGTCGATCGCCGGCCCGTACTGCGCCCAGATTCTGTCCGCCCTCGGTGCAGACGTCGTCAAGGTCGAGCGACCCGACACGGGCGACGACGGCCGGGCCTGGGGGCCGCCGTTCTGGAACGGCGAGGGGACGATGTTCCTCTCTGCAAACGCTGGCAAGCGCTCGCTCGCGCTGTCGCTGCGCGATCCACGCGGTCGCGAGGCGCTGCTACGGCTCGTCGACGGCGCGGACGTCTTCCTCCAGAGCCTCCGCCCCGGCCTTGCCGACGAGCTCGGCCTCGGCCCGGCGGCGTTGCGGGAGCGAAACCCCCGCCTCGTTTACTGCTCGGTCGGCGCGTACGGCCACGTCGGGCCGCTGAAGGAGGAGCCCGGCTACGACGCACTCATGCAAGCAGCCGGCGGGCTGATCTCGATGACGGGTGAGCCAGGTCACCCCGGTGTGCGCGTCGGCTCGTCGCTGATCGACCAGGGCACGGGAACGTGGGCAGCACTCGGCATTCTCGCCGCGCTGCTCGAGCGCGACCGCAGCGGCGAGGGCTCCGTGGTCGACGTCTCCCTCTACGAAACCGCTCTCGGCTACATCGGCTACCACCTCGCCGGCTACCTGGCCGACGGCACCGTCCCACACGGTCAGGGCACACGATTCCCGATGGTTGCGCCGTACCAGGTGTTTCCGACGAGAGATGGCGAGTTGATGATTGCAGGCGGTAACGATCGTCTCTTCGCGTCGATCTGCTCGGTCGTGGGGCTCCCCGCTCTCGTCGACGATCCCCGCTTCCGGTCGAACCGCGATCGGGTCGAGAACCGCGACGAGCTCTGCGCGATCCTCGAAAAGCCGCTCCGCGAGCGCGATTCGGCCGACTGGCAGGAGAGGCTTTCCGAGGCCGGAGTACCCGCAGCAGCGGTCGCCGACGTCGCCGACGTCGCACACGCGCCGCAGACAGCGGCACTCGGGATCCTGCAGCCTGTCCCCCACCCCTCGATTCCCGACCTCAGGCTCACCGCACTCCCTGTCTCCTTCGACGGAGAGCGCGCGCTGCACCGGTCGGCACCACCAGCCGTCGGTGAGCACTCCTCCGAGATACTGCGTGAGGCCGGGTACGAGACCGAAGAGATCGCGGCGCTTGCCGCTGAAGGAGTGATCCGAGCATGAGCCATCTGTCCGCGTCGTTCAGCGCCACGATCCGCGTCAGGCTCTCCGACGCACCGGGATCGTTCGCGCGCCTCGCGCAAGCAATCGGGGATGCGGGTGGCTCGTTCGGGGCGATCGACCTCGTACGCGTCGAGAAGGGCACCAAGGTGCGCGACGTCACGGTCGAGGCGACCGACGCCGACCATATGGCGCGCATCGTCGAGAGCGTGCGCAGCGTGGACGGCATCGAGGTCGAGCGCGTTTCCGACCGAACGTTCCTCATGCACCTCGGCGGCAAGATCGAGATGCGCTCGAAGGTTCCGGTCAAGACCCGGGACGATCTCTCGATGGCATACACGCCGGGGGTGGCGCGGATCTGCCAGGCGATCGCCGACGATCGGGACTCTGCCTGGAACCTGACGATCAAGCAGAACACCGTTGCGGTCGTTTCCGACGGCACCGCGGTGCTCGGGCTCGGCGACATCGGTCCTGAAGCGGCGATGCCGGTGATGGAGGGTAAGGCGCTGCTGTTCAAGGAGTTCGGAGGCGTCGACGCGTGGCCACTCTGCCTGGACACGAAGGATCCCGACGAGATCGTCGCGATCGTGAAGGCGATCGCACCCGGGTTCGGCGGCATCAACCTCGAGGACATCTCGGCGCCGCGGTGCTTCGAGATCGAGGAGAGACTGCGTGCCGAGCTCGATATTCCCGTCTTCCACGACGACCAGCACGGCACCGCGATCGTGGTGCTTGCGGCGCTCCTGAACGCACTGCGCGTCGTCGACAAGAAGATCGAAGAGGTGAAGATCGTGACGACCGGTGTCGGGGCGGCAGGGGTGGCCGTGACCGACATCCTGCTCAACGCCGGTGTGCGCACCGTGATCGGCTGCGACCACAGCGGCGCCATCTATGACGGGCGCGAGGGACTGAACCCTGTCAAACAGGCGTACGCGGAGCGGACGAACCCCGATCGGATCGAGGGCTCAGCGGACGATGTCCTCGCAGGAGCCGATGTGTACCTCGGGCTGTCCGTGCCGGGCGCCGTTTCGCGCGCCGGCATCGAGCGGATGGCGGACAACGCGATCGTCTTCGCAATGGCGAACCCGACGCCGGAGATCGCCCCCGAGGACTTGCCGCCAGGCAAGGTCGCCGTCGTCGCCACGGGTCGGTCCGACTACCCGAATCAGATCAACAACGTCCTCGCCTTCCCGGGTGTCTTCCGGGGCGCGCTCGATGTTCGTGCAACCACAATCACCGAGGGGATGAAGGTCGCGGCTGGTCACGCGATCGCGTCGGTGATCACCGACGAGGACCTGGGCGCCGAGTACGTGATCCCGAGCGTGTTCAACCGCGACGTGACGACGAAGGTCGCAGCGGCAGTCTCCGAAGCTGCCGTGACAGACGGGGTCGCGAGGCGTCCTCCCCGCCCCTGAGCGTCGGAGCGTGTTCTCATGTTGTGCAGGAGGTCCGCGTCCGCACTTCGGCCCTGCACCGACGCTCGAACCCACATCTAACGTCGTTCGGCGCCAGCCGAACGACTTCACTCGTAGTGCAGGGCTTCGAGCGGGTTGAGTTTCGCCGCGCGACGCGCGGGGAAGATCGCGGCCACGACGCCGACGAGCACGGCCGCGATCGCGAAGACGATCACCTGTGAGGTCGGGAACGAGAAGTCGATGAGATCGATCTTGAAGATCAGCAAGCCCGCCAGGATCACGCCGAGCACGATCCCGATCAGCGCGCCGATCATCGACGTGATCACGCTCTCGTGCCGGATCATGCGGCGCGTCTGGCGGCGCGTCATCCCGATCGCGCGCAACATGCCGATCTCCCGCGTCCGCTCGAAGACGCTGAGCACGAGGGTGTTGATGATCCCGAAGAGGCTGACGATGATCGAGAGCCCGAGGAGAACGTAGAGGACGTTGAGGATCGATTTCAACCCCGAGATCTGATTCTCGACGAACTCCTCGCGGGTGGCGGACTTCGCATTCGGGAACGGCTTCAAGGCCGCCTCGAGGGCGGCAGCGTTCGCAGCCGTCTCTCCGCCCTCCATGAGCACGAAGGAGTAGACGTTCTTCGGCGAAGATGTCTGCGCATCCCAGGCCTCGGTCGAGATAGTGACGACGCCGAACGGCGAGCCGCCGGAGGGAGGGTTGAAGATGCCCTTGACCACGAACGTTGCCGTCGTCCCGTTGGCGAACGTGATCTCGACCGGTGAGCCGACCTCGAGGTCGTGCTTCTTCGCGAAGTCCTCGTCGACAAAGGCGCCGTCCTTCCGGAGCTCACCGAAGACGGCATTGGAACCCTCGATCCAGTCGAGGTTGATCACCTTCGACGCGCCCGGGTCGACGGCGGTGGCGAACTCCGCCGAGCCGAAGACGAGCGCCTCGCCGCTCCGTACGTTGCCGACCGCGACCACACCGGGGGCTTTCGCCGCCGCGTCGGCAGCGTCGATCGGGATCGGCGAGAAGTTGTTCTGGGCCGTGATCGCGTAGTTCCCGACGAAGATCTCGTTCACGGCGCCCGTAAACGTCTGCACGACGCTACCCGCGAGCGTCGCAACGAGCGTCACGAGTGCGAGCCCGATCATCAGGGCAGCGGCGGTGGAGGCGGTACGTTGCGGGTTCCGGCGCGCGTTGTCCCGCGCGAGTGCACCGGCCGCTCCGCCGAAGCGCGCCCCGGGCCAACCGAGCAGGCCCGTCAGGGCTGGAATCAGCGGCGCCGACAGCATCGCGACGCCGATGAAGACGAGCACCATCCCGAGGATCATGAACAGCAGGATCTGGGTGGTATCGAGATCGGGCCCGAAGAGCCCCCAGAGCAGGCCGGCGAACCCGAGGATCGTGAGCACCGCGGCAATCGGAGTGCGGAAGCGAGCAAATCGTCCCGGTGCGATCGTCGCTCCCTCGCGGACAGCGGCGATCGGCGGAACGCGCGTCGCCTTGAACGCCGGCAGGATGCTCGCAATCAGCGTCACGGTGATTCCGAGCAGCAACGAGACGATGATCGTGCGGGTGCTGAAGATGAGACCGCTGTTCGGCAGCGTGAATCCAACCGCGTCGAAGAGCTTGAACAGGCCTGTTGCGAGCGCGAGGCCGAGGAAGAGGCCGATGATCGATGCGATCGTGCCCATCACGAGCGACTCGACGATGACGGAGAACCGCACCTGCCGTCGGGATGCCCCGAGGGTTCGGAGCGTCGCGAGCTCCCGGGTGCGCTGCGCGATCGTGATCGAAAGGGAGTTGAAGATCACGAACGCTCCGACGAAGAGCGCGATCACTCCGAACGCAAGCAGGAAATAGCGGAGGAACGAGATGAACTCGTCGGTGTCTTTCGCATCCTCAGCAGCCTGCTCGGTGCCGGTGCGCACCTGTGTCCCCTCGGGCAGGATCGCGCTGATCTCGGAGACGAGCTGCGCCTGCGAAACACCGGGCTTGCCCGCGACCCGGATCTGGTCGAGTTTGCCGACCTTCCGGAAGAGCTCCTGCGCCGTGGCGAGATTGAACCCGGCCAGCGTCGCGCCACCAATCGTGTCGACGGAGCCAAACTTGACGAGGCCGGAGATCGTGAACTGCTCGACCGGCCCTTCTGCCTGCACGCCGATGTCGTCACCGACGTCGAGGTTTTTCTTGGCGGCGGTCGCAATGTCGATCACGACCTCGCCGGCGGTGGGCCAGGCACCGTCCTCCAACGTGAGCGTGTTGAACTCGGGCTTCGTCGGGTCGACGCTGAAGCCCAGATTCGGTGCGCCACCGAAGACGATCGCCTTCCCGTTCTCGCCGATCAGCTGTGCCTCACCGGCGACGCCACCGATAGCGGCAGCGACGTCCGGCAACGCCGCAACCTCCTGCTGGAGCGAATCGTCGAACGGCGGTGCGGTGGTGCCGGAGCCGTCGGAGAGATCGAAAGCGGACTTTCCCGTGATCGTGGCGTCCGTCCCCTCGTAGACGCTCGAGAAGATCGAGTCGAATGCCTTGTCGATCGAGTCGGTGAGCACGAACGTGCCACTGACCATCGTCACGCCGAGAATCACCGCGAGGGCGGTGAGGGCCGTGCGCAGCTTCCTTCCCGCCATGCCCTTCAGCGAGAACCTGATCATTGAGCGCTGATCTCTTCCATCGTTGCGGCGATGTCATGTGCGGAAGCGCCGGAGAGCTCACGCACGATGCTCCCGTCCGCGAGGAAGAGCACCCTGTCTGCGATTGCCGCAGCGCGCGCCTCATGGGTCACCATGACCACTGTCTGTCCCAGGTCGCGGACGGCGTGGCGGAGGAGCTCGAGGATCTCACCACCCGTTTTCGAGTCGAGATTACCCGTCGGCTCGTCGGCGAAGACGACGTCAGGCTCGGAGACGAGCGCGCGTGCGATCGCGACGCGCTGCTGCTGGCCTCCGGAGAGCTCGGAGGGCCGATGGTGGAGGCGATCGCCGAGGCCAACGGAGCGAATC
>JAYTJO010000023.1:0-3489 GCA_043730975.1 Thermoleophilia bacterium
AGGGCCGAGGTCTACACGTCCGGCGACATGACCGTCGAGGAGCTGCGCGGCGAGGGTGACGAGCCCAAGCTGACGGCGCAGTCGCTTGCCGACCGGATCGGTGAGTCGTTGCCGGACGATGAGGAAGCGCTGTAGGCGTCCCCTCTCTCAGGGGTCACGGTCGTCGTCGCTCCACGGTCGAGGCTTCGCTCCGCTGACGTGAGGCTGCGCCTCGTGCCGCTTTGCGATGAGAGGGCGTCTCGCCCCTACACTCTCCAGATGCTGCTCGCTGTCGATGTAGGGAACACCCAGACCGTGCTCGGCCTCTATGACGGCGACCGTCTCCGGGACGACTGGCGCCTCGCGACGGAGCGAACGAGGACAGGCGACGAGCTCGGCGTCCTCCTCGGCGGCATGCTCGACCTCGACGATATCGACGGCATCTGCCTCAGCTCGACCGTGCCTACGCTCATCCGGGAGTGGGAGCGAATGGCCGAGCGCTGGGCGCATGCGCCGATCCTCGTCGTCGGGCCGGGCCTCAAGACCGGAATCCCGATTCGCTACGACGATCCGCGGGAGGTCGGGCCTGATCGTATTGTCAACTCGATCGCGGCCAAGGAGCGGTACGGGGCGCCCGTGATCGTCGTCGACTTCGGCACCTCCACGAACTTCGACGTCGTCTCGCCTGCCGGGGAGTACGTCGGCGGAGTCCTCGCACCGGGAATCGAGACGTCGATGGAGGCGCTCTTCGCGCGTGCGGCCCGGCTCGTCAAGGTGGATTACATCGAGCCGCCGGCCGTGATCGGCAAGACGACAGTCGGAGGTCTTCAGTCGGGCCTCGTCTATGGCTTCGCCGGTCAGGTGGACGGTATCGTCGCGGCGATTCGTGGCGAGCTCGGTGCGGAGGCTCGCGTGATCGCCACCGGAGCCCTTGCCGAGCTCGTCGCTCCGTACTCGAGCACGATCGAGCGCGTCGACCAGCATCTCACGCTCGAGGGCCTCCGCCTCGTCTGGCATCTCAACGCGTGATCATCGAGTCGCACACGCTTCTCGTGTTCTCGCTCGCAGCCCTTGCGATCCTGACCGTTCCCGGGCCAGCCGTGCTCTACATCGTCACGCGCAGCATCGACCAAGGGCGAGGGGCTGGCCTCGCGTCAGTGCTCGGGATCCACGTCGGCACCCTGTTCCATCTTGCTTTAGCGACACTCGGGTTGTCCGCGATTCTCGTCTCGTCGGCGACAGCGTTCACTGTCGTCAAGCTGCTCGGTGCGTTCTACCTGATCGTGATCGGGATTCGCACCTTGCTCGGCCGCGCGAACGACGCAGACATCGACCCCCAGCAACCGCCGCGCCGCCGCCGCAGGGACTTCGCCGAGGGTGTCGTCGTCAACGTCTTCAATCCGAAGACCGCCCTGTTCTTTCTCGCCTTCCTCCCACAGTTCGTCGAGCCGGACAAGGGACAGCCATCGCTGCAGATCCTCGTGCTCGGCTTTACGTTCATCGCACTCGGCCTGGTGACCGATTCGATGTGGGCTCTCGCGGCGGGCTCGGCCGGCGAGACGCTGCGCAAGAGCAGGAAGTGGGCTCAGGTGCAGCGATACGTGTCGGGCTCGATCTTCGTGGCGCTTGGCGCCGTCACGGCCCTGACCGGGTCGCACGGCACGACGGGGTAGTGCGCCACCGCGAAGCGTCTCATGGGTACTCCGTAGGGGAGACGGCGCAGCCTCTCCCGGGAACGAGCACACCGACCACCGGCCTCGGGGCACGCAGGCGCAGCGAGGGCGCTACGCGCTCTCGAGGTGGAGGGTAAGCCGCGGGGCCAACGAGATCGCAATCGCGTCGCGCGTGCGCTTGGCCTCGTAGAGCGCGCCGTCGGCGCGGTTGAGCGCTACACCTGGGGCGACGGAACCGTCGAGCAGCGTCCCTCCCACCGAGACGGTCACCGGGAGTGCCGTCGTCGAGGTTTCGATCGGAAGCTCCCGGACGAGAACGCGGATTCGCTCGGCTAACTGCTCGAGCTGACGGCGTCCGCGGACGCTGGGCGCGAGCACCGTGATCTCCTCGCCGCCCCAGCGGGCGACGATGTCGGTGGGTCGCAGGCCGTCTGTGAGCCGGCGGACGACCCCGATCAGGATCTCGTCACCGATCTTGTGTCCGAAGCGGTCATTGACCGACTTGAACCGGTCGAGGTCGATGACGCAGAGCCCTGCGGGCAATCCGCCGCGGACGATGCGTGCGTGCTCGGCGAGCATTGCCTCTTCGAAGGCGCGGCGATTCGGCGCTCCGGTGAGCTGATCGCGTCGAGCGTTCGCCTGTTCGGTTGCGAGCGCAGCAGCAGTCGATGCCCGGCTTCGTCGGGCGATCAGGAGCATCGCGAGGAGCGATGTCGTTGCGGCCACAACGAGAGCCGCGTTTGCGCCACTTGCGATCAGGAGAACCGCGAGCAAGGGAGCGACGACCAGGGTCTCGAGCAGGTCGACTCGAACCCCTCGCGACCAGAGCTCGACAAGCCGACCGGGATGTCGCTCCAGAATGATCAGGAAGCGACACACGGAGTTCGCTGCGACGGCGGCGAGCATTGCAACAGCGGCAGTCGCGGCAGCACGAGCGCCGGTGATGTCGCCGCCTCCGATGAGCGCCAGGCCGACGAGTCCCGCCACGAGCCCCTGAAGGGCTGCGACGCCACCCTCTGCACCGACACGGCGCCACACCGCTCCACGCTGGATGATCTGGGTTGCGACCCCCGCTGCGACGCCGAGAAGCGGCCCCCCGATCAGTCCTGCAAGGACGACCACCGGCGTGGCGGCGGTGTACCAGCTTCGTGGGCCGAGTTGAACGATCGCTTGGCTCGCCGCCGCAGCCAGGGCAATCAGTGCGAGCGAGATCGGAAGCGAGGCGGCGATCGATACGCCGAGGGTTATGGCGCAGAGCGTCGCTCCGGTGAGAGCGGCGAAGGGAAGGCCGAGGGCGACGAGGGTGCCGCGAGACGGATCAGCAACCTCCGCTGACGGATGCTGCCGGAGCCCGGGCCGCCTAGCCCGGCGTGTCGCAGGTGGGTGTGTCACGGTTACTACGAGAGAACGGGTTGAAACCCCCTTTCGAGTATCCCCCGAGCAGGGGAGGCGATGCCTGGATCGGGGCGCCGCGGCGCCCCTCGGCGACACCGGGCACGGTGACCTCTAGCCGCCGCCGTACACGGAGATCGGGAGCGCGAGCGTGATCTCGTCCCCCGACGGTATCTCGGCTTCGAGTTGCTCGATCAGCGGTAACGAGCCGGGTGCGGCGGCAATCAGTCGCCGCTCGACCTCCTCGGTCGAGTCGAGAACGACGAGCTCCTGCTTGAAGGGGCGCGGGAAGCGACCACGCCCGAGGTACCAGGCGTAGAACTTCTTCAGGAAGCTCGACGCCCGCCGCTCGCCGAGCTCGCGCACCGTCTCGCGGATGAAATGGATGAGCTCGGCGGCGACCTCCTCGCGTGACGGCTGCGCGGCGTCCCCGAACGCGATCTGG
>JAYTJO010000024.1:0-3176 GCA_043730975.1 Thermoleophilia bacterium
CGGTCCTTGCTCTTCACCTGCGTCGCCCGCTTCGTTGCGGCGGGGGCCGCGCTTCTCGGTCGTGCCATCTGGAGTTCCTCCCTTAAGAACGGAAAAAGCTCCAGGCACAAGCAGCGCCTGAGGCTGCGTTGCCTCACAAATCGACCTCCAGAGACTAGCAGGGTGCGCCGTCCGTGTCCGAGCCGCTACCTCTCTGGCGTCGGCGGGAGCGACTCGAGCGCGGGCAACTCACCGTGATGTCTCGCGGCCACACGATAGAGGGCGAGCGCGGGGGCCATGCACAGCGCTCCAGCCGAAAGCGCGGCACGGATCGAGAACACGTTGCCGATCAATCCGATCGCCGGCCCGCCCGTCCACTGGCCGACCGCATCAGCCTGGTTCGTGATCGAGAGCACCGTCGCTCGTACCCCCGATTCCTCGACATTGCGGTTGAGCCACGTCTGGAAGATCGGGCCGGCAACGTTCCGCGCCAAGCCAACAGCGAAGTACGCCGCAAGCGCGAGCCAGAACTGACCCGCGAGGCCGAAGATGAGAGCACTGACGAGAAGCGATGCATCGATCCAGAAGAGCGTCCTCGCCATCGTCTCCAGGCCGGAATGCTCGAGGCGCTTCCCGAGCGGATGGGCGACGACGATCGAGAGCAGGATCGTGCCCGCACCGAAGACGCCGAACCAGACGACGGGATCGAGCCCCCAGAGAGACGGGAGGCCGATGTCACGTATGAAGTGCGCCTGCCAGAGCCGGTCGTAACCCTCGCTCCACAGCCCCGCAAAGGCCGCGATGCCTAGGATGGCGAGCAGGGCGGGCCGGGCTCGCACGAGGCGGACACCCTGGCCCCCGGTGTGCGCCATCTGGGCAAACGAGCCGCGCTCCTCCCGCGGCAGGGGAGCAAACCCGGTCTCGGGCATCTTCAGCACGAAGAAGATCCCGAGCATGATCTCACCGGCCCCCGCAACGACAATCGGTAGGCGAAGATCGACGAGTGCGAGCGCGACACAAGTGCCGATTCCGGCGAGCGCCGCGATACGACCCACCTGGGCTCCGCGGAGGTAGAGGCTCGCGAGGCGCTCCTGGTCTACCTCATCGGCGAGCCAGGCATCGAGGGCGCCACTCGTGAACGTATGACCGAAGCCCCAGAGTGCACTCGCCGCGAGGATCGGCCACACGTCGCCGAAGGCGCCGAACAGCATCACGGCCACGCCCATCACGAACGTGCCGATGATGATCGAGAGTCGCCGCGAATACACGTCGGCGACGATCCCCGTCGGCACCTCGAAGACGAAAATAGAGACCTCCATTAGCGTGCCGACGAGCACGAGTTGGAGTGGGCTCATGCCCACCTCGGTGACGTAGTACACGGCCGTCACCGTGAAGGCCAACATGGCGAGAAACGAGCCGGCTGCTTCATTGACGTACCAGAGAGTGCCTGCGGAAAGGCGGCGCATGAGAGCGGTGCTCCAGTCGGTCGCGCGACAAGGACGATGACCTGGCGCAGGCTGGCGCTACGGAGCCGAAGACGCGCGAACGGGCTGCCGGGCCGTGCCTGCTGTCAGACGGAGACTGGCACTTCGCGCGGAACACTACACGTGCGCCCCAACAGCTGCCTCTTGCGCACCAGGGGCATATGTCTCTACAGTGTCGTCTCGGAGTCGCCGACGATGGCACTCCGGATGGCGATGACGCCTCAGAGCTCTTCGGGAGCCCTGGGGCTTTTTTGTGCGCATTTTTCGTGTTCGACAGGAGGAGTGTCTGATGGAAAAGTTCAAGCTCGAGTACATCTGGCTCGACGGCTACGAGCCCGTTCCCAATCTCCGCGGCAAGACGAAGGTGGTAGCGTTCGACGAGTTCCCGACGCTCGAGGAGCTGCCGCTCTGGGGCTTCGACGGGAGCTCCACGAAGCAGGCAGACGGCAGCGACTCCGACTGCGTCCTCAAGCCGGTGGCGCTCTTCCCCGACCCGGCTCGCACGAACGGTGCTCTCGTGATGTGCGAGGTCATGCTCGCCGACGGCACGCCGCATCCGAGCAACAGCCGCGCGACGATCCCGGACGATCCGGACACGTGGTTCGGCTTCGAGCAGGAGTATTTCTTCTACGTCGAGAACGCCCCGCTTGGCTTCCCGGCCCCGCAGGGCGAGTACTACACCGGCGTCGGGCACAAGAACGTGGGCTCGCTCGCGCGGCAGCTCGTCGAGGAGCATCTCGACCTCTGCCTCGGCGCGGGTATCAACCACGAGGGCATCAACGCCGAGGTGGCGAAGGGCCAGTGGGAGTTCCAGATCTTCGGCAAGGGCTCGAAGCGAGCGGCCGACGAGATGTGGGTCGCCCGCTACCTGCTCCTCCGGCTCTGCGAGCGGTACGGCGTCGACGTCAACTGGCACTGCAAGCCGCTCGGCGCAGACGTCGACTGGAACGGCTCCGGCATGCACGCGAACTTCTCCAATCTGGCGATGCGCGAGGTCGGCGGCAAGGAGTACTTCCTGGCCCTGATGGAGGCGTTCGACCGGTACATGCACGACCACATCGAGGTCTACGGGCCGGACAATCACCTGCGCCTGACGGGGCTGCACGAGACGCAGTCGATCGATACCTTCAGCTGGGGGATCGCGGATCGTGGCGCCTCGATTCGCGTGCCGCACAGCTTCGTGAAGAACGGCTGGCGCGGGTACCTCGAAGATCGGCGGCCGAACTCGCAGGGCGACCCGTACCGCATCGCCGGCCGCATCATCGAGACGATCTTGATGGTCGACGGGTCAGCAGCCGCCGGGGCACAGCCGCTCGCGCTGGCCCAGACCGGCTAGACGAACCAGAGAGTGACGCCCGCCGGAGCCGCTCGGGCCCGGCGGGCGAGGAACGAGGACGCCACGTCCTCGCGGGGCCGACGATGGCTCCACCCGGGAGGCGATGACGCCTCAGCGCTCCCCCTGGGTGGGGACTTCTGCTGGATCAGCGAGGAGGACGGGAAATGATGAAAGTTGAGGCGGTCGTCGTTCGCGACCGCGTCGAGACAGTGATGGAGGCGGTCGAGGCCGCAACCGGTCACGTTGGCGTAACGGTGATCGAGGCCGTCGGCCACGGTCGTGAGAAGGGGATCACCCACGAGTACCGGGGTCGCGTCTTCGAGTCGCGGTTCCTGCCGAAGGCGCTGATGACGTTCGTCGTGCAGGACGGGCTCGCC
>JAYTJO010000025.1:0-4027 GCA_043730975.1 Thermoleophilia bacterium
GACCACGAGCAGCCAGGTGAAGGGCAGCGCGAGCAACGCTGCGAGCCGGAGCCGCGGGTGGCGGAAGAAGAACGTCGAAAGCCGCCGCCCCGGGGATCCCCGGGGCGGCGGCTCGACATGTGAGGCCGAGCTCAGCGGTTACCCCCTGATCTCGGTCCAGGCGGTCTTCCAGTCCTCCTGTGTCTTGCAGGTGGTTCCGTCGTCGTCGTCGGCGCAGTCCTCAACCGGCGTCGTCCAGTAGTAGACGTCCTTCCACCAGTCCTCGTCGTCTGCGTGGTAGGTGTCGCAGTGCGTCTTGTCCTTCGTGAGCTCACAGGCCTTGAGGTTGACCGGCGCCTCGCCGAAGCCCTCTGCCACCAATGCCTGCGCCTCGGGAGAGATCATATGATTCATCCAGAGGTACATGCAGTTCGGATTCGCGGCCTTCGAGTAGATCATCCACGTGTCCGACCAGCCCGTCGTGCCCTCCTTCGGCTTGATCGCCGTGACAGCTACCGGCGGCTTCGCGGCCGTCAACTGGACGTACTGGTAGGGCCAGGTCGTCCCAACCGTGCTGTCACCGTTCGTGTACGACGCGATCTGCTTGGCAACGTCGCCCGGCCAGTACTCACCGACGTACGGCGCCTGCTTCTTCAGCAGTGCGACAGCAGCGTTGAACTGCTCCTCGTTGAGCTGGTACGGGTTGTCGATCCCGAGGTCGGGCTGCGTCGCCTTGAGGTAGACCGCAGCGTCGGCGATGAAGATCGAGTCGTCATAGATGGAGATCTTGCCCTTGTACTTCTCGAGCTGGTCGTCCTCCCAGATGACGTTCCACGAGTCCGTGTCCTTCGGAACCATGTCGTTACGGAACATCAGGTAGTTCGGGCCACGTCCGTGCGGCACGCCGTACGGCTCGCCGTCGAGCGAGTTATACGACTGTCCTTTGATCCCTTCCTGCACGTCGGCGAAGTTCGAGATCAGATCCGTGTTCACCGGCGCGACATCGCCGGTCGCCATCAGGCGGACGCTCGCGTTGCCCGATGCTGAGACGCCGTCATACTCGCCCGTCTGGAGGAGCGAGATCATGTCGTCCGAACTACCGCCGTCCTTCGTGTTGACCTTGCAGCCGGTCGCCGCCGCGAACTCGTCGACGAGCTGGGCGTACCCCGCCCACTGGACAACGTTGACCTGACCCTCCTCCTTGGCGTTGGCCTGGATTTCCTCGAGGGTCGAACCGAGTCCCTCGATCTGAGAGGCACTGCTCTCGTCGTCGCCGCCGCATCCTGCGGCCACGAGCGCCAGAGCTGCCACGACCATGAGCATTCCGGCCCGCAGGCCAAGATGCTTCTTTCGTTCTGTCATTCCGTTGCCTCCCGTTCGGTGATTTCCGACTCCTGCCCTGGACGCCACTGCAGCCGTACGCGGCGTCCCTTCGCTGCCAGCACCTCGCCCGAGGTTTCCTCCAGGTTCTGTGCAAGCGCCTGAAGCTCACCACCGCGGTCGAGACTGACGTGATACCTGGTCACCGGCCCAACGTACTGGACGTCGCGAACGGTTCCCTCCTCCACGTGCGACCCCTCCTTCGAGGTCTCCCCCTCGGTGAGGACGTGGATCTTCTCCGGCCGCACCGTGTAACGGCGACCGTCACGCTCGATCACGTTCGAGACGCCGACAAATCCTGCAATGAACTCGCTGATCGGGTGCTCGTAGACCTCGGCGGGTGGCCCGATCTGCTCGATCCGACCCTTGTTGAAGACCGCGACTCGATCGCTCATCGTAAGCGCCTCTTCCTGGTCGTGCGTCCGTAGACGAACGTGATCCCCACCTCCCGCTGGATACGCTTCAACTCGATCTGCATCTCCTGGCGCAGCTTGAGATCGAGAGCACCGAGCGGTTCGTCCAGCAAGAGAACCTGCGGGTTGTTGACGATCGCGCGCGCAAGCGCGACACGCTGGCGCTGGCCACCCGACAACTGCGCAGGCTTGCGGTCGCCATACCCGTCCAGCCTCGCGACGGAGAGAGCATCTGTCGTCCTCTGCCGTCGCTCGGCCTTCGGCACCTTCTTCACCATCAGGCCGTAGGCGACATTCTCCTGCACCGTCATGTGCGGGAACAGCGCATAGTCCTGGAACACGGTGTTGACGGGGCGGTCGTACGGAGGCAGACGGGAAACGTCCTGGCCTGCGAGCTCCACGGTTCCGGCGGTCGGGATCTCGAATCCCGCGATCATGCGCAGCGTCGTCGTCTTGCCCGATCCCGAAGGCCCGAGCATCGTAAAGAACTCGCCTCGAGCTATCTCGAGGTCGACGGAGTCCACGGCGACGACGTCGCCGTACGTCTTCCGCAGACCGGTGAGTCGGATATCGGGGATCTCAGAGTGCAACAGCCAGTGCATCCTCCAGCACCGAGAGGCCTTCGTCCAGTACGTCATTCCCGATCGTCAGAGGCGCGAGCAGCCGGATCACGTTGCCGTACATGCCACACGCGAGCAACAGCAAGCCTCGCTCGAACGCGGCAGCGACGATCGCCGCAGCCTCGTCCGGAGCCTGCTCCGCCAATTCGAACGCAAGCATCGGGCCGAGACCACGTACCTCGCCGATCGCAGGGTGCTTCGCCGCGAGTTGCTCGAGGCGTGCGCGCATCGTCTCGCCGAGCACGGTCGCCTGGGCGAGGAACTCGGGATCCGCGACGGCATCGAGCACCGCGACCGCAGCAGCGCACGAGAGCGGATTGCCGCCGAACGTTCCGCCGAGACCACCGGCAGGCACCGCGTCCATGATCGCTGCGGGGCCGGTCACAGCGGCAAGCGGCAGGCCGCCACCGATCGACTTGCCAGAGACGAGCAGGTCGGGCGCAACACCCTCGTGATGCTCGATCGCCCACATCTTCCCGGTCCTCCCCACACCCGACTGCACCTCGTCGTCGACGAAGAGGATGCCGTGCTCACGGCAGATCTCGAGCAAGCGGCGCAGATAGTCGCCCGGCATCGGCAGAAAACCACCCTCACCCTGAACGGGCTCGAGCACCATGCAGGCGACGGACGCCGGGTCGACCTCGGCCTTGAAGAGCTGCTTCAGACCCGCGATCGCGTCATCGGTCGAGATCCCGCGGTACGGGTTTGGAACCGGGGCGCGGTAGACCTCGGGGGCGAATGGCCCGAAACCGGCTTTGTACGGCTTCACCTTTGCGGTCATGGTCATCGTCAGCAGCGTGCGGCCGTGGAACGCGTTGTCGAAGACGACGACGGCGGGTCGTCCCGTCGCCGAGCGTGCGATCTTGACGGCGTTCTCGTTGGCCTCGGCACCGGAGTTGACGAGCAGCGACTTCTGCTGCTCACCGGCACAGGGCGACAGCTCGGCGAGGCGGCGGCAAACCTCTACATAGGGCTCGTAGACGCCCACCATGAAGCACTGGTGGAGGTAGTCGTCCGCCTGCGCCTTGATCGCGTCGACGACGGGGGCGAACCGGTGTCCCGTGTTCTGGCAGCCAATGCCGCCGGCGAAGTCGAGGAAGGTGCGGCCGTCGACATCGGTGACGCGGGCGCCGTCTGCGTGGGAGACGACGAGCTTGGGGGTGGAGACGCCGCCGCTCACGTAGCGGGCGCGGTCGGCGAGGATGCGGTCGTGCGACGTGGTCTCGGTGGTTGAGGTCATCGCGGGAGTATGACGCAGTTGCGCCCTTGATCGGCCGATCAGCCTCGCATTGCGCAACGCCGCGCGTTCAATCGCCGAAGATCGGCGAGTCCCGACGTGGCTCGAGTGGCTGCCGACGCTCGAGCACGAGCGGTCGGTCGACGGCCCAGTGATCGACGCCGAGCCGGCGCGGGTTGCTGCCTGAGCTCACGACAACCTCCCGAGCAGAGAAGAGGGGCTCCGACGATCGCCGGGGGCCCCTCTTCCCGTTCTTGAGGTCACCAATGAGTCGAGGCGCGTGGTGCCCAGCCAGCAACGAGCATGTTCCAGTCACATCGACGGACTGCTCGGACTACCATGTCGAGGGTGCCGGAGTAGCTCAGCTGGTCAGAGCACCGGTTTTGTAAACCGGGGGC
>JAYTJO010000026.1:0-12326 GCA_043730975.1 Thermoleophilia bacterium
AGGCCGGCTTCCGCTCCCGCGCGGCATCGCGTTCGAGCAGAAGCTCGCGCTCGAGAACCGGCGCGAGGGTCGAGGCGACCGCCTCGAGATAGGCGCTGACGTCGCGCCGTGGGTCACCGTACACGCGAATCACGATCGCGCCGGCGGGCTCGCCGAACCGTCGAACCTGGGCGAATCTCAGACCCGTGGAGCCCATCAGCGACAGACCTGCGCGCCCTGTGATAGCGGCTTTCGCCGTGGCGCGTATCCGCCGCGAGGCCGAATCCGCGCCAAGGGACAGAACGCACTCGACCTGCGCGCCGCCAACGCGCCGCCAGAGCGAGGCATCCATCGCGATATCGAGGTGGAGCAGCAGCCTCATCTGGATCTCCGCCGCGACGACCGGAGGAAGTTCGAGCAGTGCGGGACTCGATGTGCTCCGGAGGAAGAGATCGAACGCCGCAACCGAGAACGGCTCTTCCCTGACCTGCGCCAGCGCCGCTGCCGCAACGCGGGTATCGGCCGCCTCGAGCTCGCCCTCGCCTGCGAGCGCGACGACCACGTCGGCCGCATAGATCGTGCTGGCGAGCGCGTCGGCGGCTTCACCGCCGCCTCCCGCTGCACGAACGCGCGTCGAGCGCTCGAAGGCCGTGTCGAGGAGCGGGCGCACGCGATCGAGCGCGCCGTTCGAGAGTCTCCCGTGGATCCGTTCAAGGCGGTCGGACTGCGCGCCGGGAATGACGTGCAACGGCACGTCCGAGCGCACGAGGCCTATCCTCGTGCCGGTTTCGGCGTGATGTTCGAGGAACGACGTCATGGTGCGCTAGCTTGCATCGGCATCTGGCATCCAGATGATTATCTTCCTCCCCCAGACGGGTTTCCCTACTTCCCGTGAGCGTACAGCCGTCTGCCCATCATGGAACAGTCGACCGGGTCCGGCAAGGGGTCGAGCGAAGGAGCTCTGCAGCAGCGTGGAGGCGTCGTAGGGCGCGACGCGCACGCGTCGTCCGCGGGTGCTGGGGGCGTTCGGGCTCTCGATGGCACCGTCGCTGGTGGGTCGAGGGGTGCGCCTCGCCCGTGGTGCACCGGCGACGCTTTGCCTCGCTGACACGTGGCATCGCCAGGCTTCGGAAAGATCGTGCCTTGCCGATGTCACCGTTCCATGCCACGATGGTGGCATGGCTTCAGTCGGTAACTCAAGTCCCGTCACGCTCGCGGATCTGCGAGGTCGTCGTCAGGAGATCCTCGGTATCGCTGCTCGTCATGGTGCCTCGAACGTTCGGGTTTTCGGATCGGTTCTGCGTGGAGACGCATCGCCCGCGAGCGACGTCGACTTCCTTGTCAGTCTCGACGAGCGGCGTAGCCTGCTGGATCTTGGCGGCTTGCTGATGGATCTCCGCGACGCGCTGGGGTGCGACGTCGACGTTGTCACCGACACCGGTCTTAGTGAACGCTTCCGCGACAACGTTCTCGCGGCTGCTGCTGTCCTGTGAGGGACGACACCGCCCGCCTCCGCGACATTCTCGAGGCATGTGAGCTGTTGATTCGATATCGACCCGTCTGTCATCGAGACGGTCGTCGAGCACGATATCCCGGGCATCGCACGGCAGATCACCGAGATCCTTGACCAGTCGTAGGGGTACCTCGACGAGCGCAACCCGACACCCCTTCCACGAGTTCGCGAGGCAACGATGCCGCGCCGCGGTCGAGGCATGCGCCTCGCCCCTACGAGACGAAGCCATCATCACTCCCCGCAGCGCCCGCGAGGTCGTAGGGCGCGACGCGCACGCGTCGCCCACTGGTGCCACACGACAACGAAGCCGCACCCCGGCCGAAGCCGTCACGGCTTCCCGCCGAACCGAGGTGGAGGTGTCGTAGGGCGCGACGCGCACGCGTCGCCCAGAGGTGCCGCGCGGCAACCGTGCCGCGCCACGGTCGAGGCATACGCCTCGCCCCTACGGGTCCGAACCGCTCTTGCCGATCCCCGCTTCGAGGGCGTCGATCGCCTCGTCCATCTGCTCCCACTTGTCGTACACCGTCGCGCTTTCCGGCGACCGTGTGGCAGCGTCTTCACCGACGACCACGATGGGAATCTCCGGCCTGCGGGCGCGGATCGCGTTCGAAAGCCTGAGAGCGTCCGCGAGGCCGTCTCCCGCATCGAGAAGGAGAGCGTCGCCGCCATCCTCGAGCGCCGTCCGCACCTCATCCGGCCGTACCTGAGCGGTGATGCTATATCCGCGTCCTTCGAGCAGGAACCGCGCCAGCTTGACGAATCGCTGGTCGTCGCTCGCGAGGACGATGCCGGCCTTGTGCTCGATGCGCGCGAGCGCATTCTCCGAGCTCAGACCCTCCTCGAGCGAGGTCAACGACGCCCACGCAACACGATCGCCGACCTCGAGCTGCCGCCGTTCGCATTCGCCGGCCGACAGCTCGACGATCTCGCGCGCCCCTCTGCAGGACGCTGTCTTGAACGGGCGCAACCTCTGCTCGACACGAATCACGACCTGCTCCGGATCGATGAAGACCACATCGATCGGGAAGCGCATGAACGCGGTATGAATCGACCAGGCAGGGCGGAGAAGGATCCCCTCGCCCGGCGGGAGGCTCTTGCGGCCAAGGAGGCCACGCATCCTCCGAATGATCGTGTCGGCAACGAGCACGGACTCGCAGACAATGCGGCCGTCCTCCCGGCGGAGCGTCAGTGCGACCGCACGCACGACCGGCTCACCTCACTACAGGTTCTTGGAGATGCTCAGGATCGCCGGCAACAAGATGATCACGAACAGGGAGGGGAAGATGAAGATCAGGAGCGGGAACAGCATCTTGATCGGCGCCTTCTGGGCCCGTTCCTCGGCGGCGGCTTTCCGCCGCTTGCGCATCTCGTCGGCAAGTGTCCGCAGAATCTGGCCCGTCGAGACACCGAGCTGCTCGCCCTGCGTCATCGCACGCACGAACGACCGGACCCCGGGCGTGTCGGCGCGCGCCAGCAGGTGGTGGAGCGATTCGGTCAGGGTCAGTCCCATGCTCTGCTCCTGGAGCGTCAGGCGCAGCTCCTGCGCGAGCGGCCCGGTCAACCGCGCCGCAGACATCCGGAATGCCGCCGTGAGGCTGAGCCCGGCCTCGACCGTGACGACGAGGAGGTCGATCAGGTCAGGAAGGTCGTACTCGATCGTCTCCAGGCGCTTGCGGCGGGTGTAGTCGATGTATGCCAGCGGCATGATCCAGCCACAGAGCGCCAGGATGACGACGCCGGCGATCACGAGCAGCGTGCTGATGCCCGCGAGCTTCGCGAGCCAGAACCACATGAACGGCAGACCTACAGCGAGGATGAACTGGTAGCCGAAGATGCGCCCGGGGCTCGACGTGTACATCCCGGCCGAGATGAGACGCTCGCGCAACTCCCGTTCACCGAGGCGCGATAGCCGCTGTCCGACGTGCGCGCCAAGCCAGCCGGCGATCTCGTCGAACAAGGTCCGGAAGCTTCGCTTCCCGCCACCGCCCTCCGACCCGACAGCAATCGACCCGCTGAACCCGTAGGCCCCGATCTGGCTGACCGTCTCGCTCGACGTAACACCGCCGGAGGTAAAGCCGCGAACGAGAAGCGTGACGGCTGCGCCGAGCAGGACAAGAGCTGTTATTGCGAGAAGGAAGAGCATCAGACTAAACCTTGATCTTCACAATCTTGTTGATGAAGAGCGAGCCGATGACGACCATGATCGTCGCAATCACCAGCGCGATCTGACCGGCGAGCTCGTTGAACAGTGGCTCCATGTACGTGGGGTTGATGATCAGGAGCACGACAAGGACGAATACGGGGAGCAGCGTCAGGATCCAGCGCGAAAGCCGGCCCTGTGCGGTCAACGTGCGCACGAGGCGGAGGATCTCCTGGCGGGCGCGGATGTTCTCGATCACGCGATCGAGGACCTCGGCCATGTTGCCGCCGGCGTCGCGCTGCAGCAACGCGACGACTGCAACCTGTTCCATGTCCTGGCTGTCCATCCGCCGGGCGGTCAGCTCAAGTGTCTCGTCGAGTGGGATCCCGAGCTGCTCATCGGTCACGATCCGGCGGAACTCGTCCTTTGACGGCTCCGGAGACTCCTCGACGACAACGGACATCGCACCCACGAGCGAGTGGCCGGCGCGGAGGGCCGAGGCGAGCACCTCCAGGTTGTCAGGGAGCTGTTCGGCGAACGCGTCGCGTGACTTCCTCGCGCGGTGGGAGATCACTCCGCGGACGGCAAAGGGGACGGCGATTCCCACGAGAGCCCACGGGGGGGCAATGAGTGCGCCGCAGAAGAGCGCCACGATGAGAGTGAGAAAGGCAGTGAGGAAGGCGATGTACTGTGGTGTGCGGTCGATGTTCGCGAGCTCGAGATCGACCTCCATGCGCGCAGTCCAGTTCCAGTCGCTGAACCGTAGACGGGCGCTGCCGCTCTGGTTGAGGAGACCCTCGACCTCCTCCTTCCGTACGGCCGCGTTGCCTTCGTCGATTGAAACGTACTTGGAGAGGCGCCGGCGAAGCTGGCGGTTGCGGCGACCCTCGAGCACCTTGGAGACCGCGTAGACGAGCAGGCCGACGATGAGCACGACGACCATCACCATGACCAGCCAGGACTGGAGGAGGCGATCGATGAATTCTGGCTTGTACGGGACGGCGCTACCGATGTTGGGAGTCGTATAGCCGATCGTCTCCGGGCTGTCGAGCCCCTTGATCGACACGGCAACCTTGACGTCGGTTCCCGGCGCTGCGGGGGAGCGGTAGCGCAGGAGGAACTCCTTCGAGAGCTGCGACCCGAGCTCCTGGTAGATGCCGCTGAGTGCTGCTCGCGAGCTCGCAAGGGCGTATGTGCCGCCCGTGGCACCTGCGACGCTCTCGAGGTCGTCCGGCGTGAAGTCGGGCGAGGCGATCCCGACCGAGAAGACTCTCACCTTCTCGCGCACGAGCGCGTCGGTTGCCGTCTCCCTGGAGATCGTCGACCCGACGTCGTCGCCGTCCGAGAGGAGGACGATGCGCCCTGCCCCGAGGGCTGCCCCTCGAATCTGAGCCTGCGATGCGCTGAGCGCGTCCCAGATCGCCGTTCCCTCGGCGAGCGGAGGGCTCGTCGCGAGAGCCTGAGCGATCGCCTTCTTGTCGGTCGTGAACGGGAGCACGACCTTGGGCTTCGAGTTGAAGGTGACGACGGAGAGCGGAGTACCGGGGTTCCGGGCCGCGAACTGCCGCGCGGCGGCCATCGCCTCATCGATCGAGGGCTTCATGCTGTTCGATGCGTCGATCAGCAACACCGTGCCAACGCCGCCACCGGAGTCAACAGTGACACCCGTCATCGGTTTGCCGTTCTCGGTCACGCCGACACCGGCCGACGTGATCGGGCGCTTCTGGTCGAGCACGACGACGTATGCGCGGTCGGGGAAGAGGGCGCCACCGCCCTCGATGACCGAGAACCCGTTGGGGTCGGCGCCCAGGGCGCTGCCTGCCGCGATCGAAGCGACGGTCAGAAGCGCCCCGACAACGAGACCACGGACCTTCATCGAGTCCGCTTGCCTTCCGCGATGTCGGAGATCTCGGCTCTGCCCTGGACGTTGAACAGATCGGTCGGCAGCTCGATGCCGTGCTTCTCGAACTTCTTCAGGAAGATCGGGCGGAGCCCTGTGCCGTGCAGTCGTCCGGTGACGGTGCGATCGGCGGCGACCGATTCGACCTTGAACTCGAAGATGTCCTGGAGCGTGATCACGTCCGATTCCATCCGTTGCACCTCGGTGATCGCCGTGACCCGGCGTGAGCCGTCCTCGAGCCGCTCGAGTTGGACGATCAGGTCGAGAGCGGACGAGACCTGCTGGCGGATCGCCTTGATCGGCAGGTCGTAGCCGGCCATCAGGACCATCGTCTCGATGCGATGGAGTGCGTCGCGCGGTCCGTTTGCGTGCACGGTGCAGAGCGATCCGTCATGGCCGGTGTTCATGGCCTGGAGCATGTCGAGCGCTTCGCCGCCGCGTACCTCTCCGACGATGATCCGGTCGGGACGCATGCGCAGGGAGTTGCGGACGAGGTCGCGGATCGGGATGGCGCCCTCACCCTCGATGTTTGGCGGCCGAGACTCGAGCCGGAGCACGTGGCGCTGATGGAGCTGCAACTCCGCGGCGTCCTCGATCGTGACAACCCGCTCCTTCTCCGGGATGCACCCGGAGAGGGCGTTCAGCAGCGTCGTCTTGCCGGAGCCGGTTCCTCCCGAGATCAGGATGTTGAGCTGAGCCTCGATGCAGCTCCGCAGGAACTGCACGGACTCGTCGGAGAGCGACCCGATGCTGACCATGTCGTCGAGCGTGAGGCGCTTCTTCGAGAACTTGCGAATCGTCAGCAGCGGCCCCGAGAGCGAGAGCGGCGGGATGATCGCATTGACACGGGATCCATCGGGTAGGCGGGCGTCGACCATCGGCGAGGACTCGTCGATCCGCCGGCCGATCTGGGCCACCATCCGGTTGATGATCCGGCGCAGATGCGAGTCGTCGTTGAAGCGCACGGTCGTCTCGTACAGGCGGCCCTGACGTTCGATCCAGATCTCGTGCGGGCCGTTGACCATGATCTCGGTGATCGAATCGTCCGGCAGGAGCCGCTCGAGCGGGCCGTAGCCGAGAATATCGTCGGCGATCTCCGTCGTCAGCCGCTCCCGATCTTCGCGGGAGACGGTCGTCTCGGTGGAGAGGAGGCGCTTGATGTCGACGAGGACCCGATCCTTCATCGCTCCAGGGTCGACCTCGAGGGCCGTCAGCTGAGGTCCGAGCTCGCTGATCACCTGCATGTGAACGAGATTTTTCAGCTCGGCGAACGGCTCCCGTTCAACGGGCGCGCTCGCGGAACGCGTGGCGGTGAGTCGCTCGTGGAGTTCCATTTATGCCTTCCTTCCGAAGAGCTTCCGTTTCGATCCGGAGGCCGGTTGGCCGTTACTTGCCGCCGAGACCGAGACGGCACCGGTGAAGAAGCCTGCAAGCGTCCGAAAGGCCGCTGCCGCTTCCGACTGCGGTCTCGCTGTGATGATCGGAATGCCCTCGTTGACGGCACGAGGGATCTCGCGGTCGCTCGGCACGAACACGTCGGGCGTCTTGCCGAGCACGGCCTCGACATCACGCTGGCTGATGCCGACGCTGCTGTGGGCCCGGTTGAGCACGAGCCGGATCTTGTCGCGGTCGTAGTCCATCAGCTCGAGCGTCTCGAGCCCGAGCTTCGTGTTCTTGAGCGACAGCGAGTCGAGCATTCCGACCATGACGAGGTCGGAGGAGCTGTCGATCGTCGCGATCACCTCGCCGGTAAAGCCGGGGGGCGTGTCGACCACGATGAAATCGTAGTGCACACGCGCGATCGCGTAGATGTTGCGGAGGAGATCGGTGGTGATCACGCTCGCCTGGTCGGGACGATTGGGGGCGAGCAACGCATGGACACCCGAAGGATGCACGGTGACGTATGCCTGCAGCTTGTCGAGGTCGAGCGATCCTCCCGAGAGCGCGAGGTCGTAGATCGACAGCTCGGGCGAGAGCCCGAGACACAGCGCGACGTCGCCGAACTGGAGGTCGAGATCGATAACGAGGACGCTCATCCCGACCTCGGCGAGCGCGACCGCGAGGTTGCACGACGTCAGCGTCTTGCCTGTTCCGCCCTTGGGCCCGAGCACGCAGATGAGCGAGGAGTCGTGATCTCCCGCCGCGTCAGCCTGCTGACGACGGGCAAGTGCCTTGCTCATCGCAAATCGCAGTTGCTCCTGCGAGAGGGGAAACGTGACGATGTCCGTGGCGCCTGCCTCGAATGCCCGACGCAGGAACCCGCCCGGCGACGTGAGCGTGAGCACGAGGATGGGGAGGCTCGGCTCGGCCCGGCGGGCACCGTCGATCACGTCGATCGCGCTGTCGCTCTCTCCGCTGCAGGCAACGAGCAGGATGTCACAGGCACCGTCGTGAACTCCGCGGATGGTCGAATGCGCGTCCTCGGCGACACCGACGAGCTGAAAGCCCGGGTCGCGTGGCAGCGCCTGCTGGACATCGAGCGTGTCGATCCCGATGACAGAGACGAGCGCTCTGATCGATCGTTGTTCCACGCTACTCAGACTACTTCTTCGGCTGGGCGTTGATGAGCGCGAGCAACTGCTGCGTCGTGATGACCTTCTTCGGCGGGTTCTTCGCATCGCCCGCCGGGCGCAGCAGGAACCACAGCGTGCCGGTGTCTGACGCGAGCGCCATCGTCTGGGCCGCGACCGCGCCGAGCCGCATGATGGCGGGCGAGCCCTCCGCTGTCGGAGCACTGAGGAGATACACGTTCGGTGCCAGGAGGCCAAGGAGTTGGCCGCCGCTTGCGCCGGTGCCGTAGTAGACGTCGATCCGGTCGCCGGTGGCAGCGATTCCCACGAGGTTCCTTGCACCGCTCGCCGGAATCGCGACGGCCCGCTCGAGCCCCGTCAACTGCGTCGGGATCGTCTGGATGGGCTCGGCACTAAACTCGGCGCTCGTGATCTGCTGGCCCGGGAAGATATCGACCAGCGCCACCCGCCCCGCCAGGTACGCAGGGTCGGCGACGGCGCCGATCTTGATGTCGTCCTGGGCGTAGCTCGCCACCTGGTAGAGCTTCTTCTCGGCCACGACGGTGCCCGAGGTACCGAGCGGAATCAGGCTCTTCGCGACGAGCACCGGGGTCTGCGCCGCCGTGTCGTTGACGCTCGACCGGTAGCGGTTGAGGTAGACGATGAGGAGGATCGCTGCGAGGACCGCCGCGGCGACGCCGATCCCGATCGTCCAGCCTCGGGACTGGGTGAGCTTTCCTGAAAAGACGTTCGACATCAGATTCCTCCTCGATTTCCTTTACGTCACTCTTCGGTCGCAAACGCCTGCAGCGTTAGCTACTTCTCCGCGTTGGTGCGAAGCCCTCTCAGCGCACGAGTACGACCCGGCAGGGAGTGAGCTGGCCGATCACGCAGGCCACGCTCGGGTCGACCGGACCCGTGTTGGGCTGAACCTCCTCGATGAAATACCCGACGATCTCTCCACTATTGGCGGGGATGTCGTCTGGGAATATGGGGCCACCAGGCCCGTCAGGATCAGACGTGCACCGATCCTGAGCGGAACCAGCGGCGTTCCATCCGGTGATGTAGAACGCGGCGAATCCAAGGACAGGAACAGTTTGGCTCTGATTGTTCCCAATCACGCCCTTCAGCGCTTGATACGGAACGACGAAGAGATTAACGACTCGCAGCTTGTTGCCTGTGTACGTGTGGGTCGCCGGGTCGTATCTGTTCGGGTTCGAGCATGGCGGATTTCCCGTACACGTGTAGCTGATCGTGTTGATGTTTCCGACGCAATTCCCGGTTCTGATCTTGATAGCGTCGCCGATGGGTCCACCCGTGTCACCGGGGTGGGTTGGAACACACCGGAACGGGTTCCCAGGGCTGTTGGTGTAAGGGCTCGCGGCGGGGCTATTGAACCAGAGTCCCCTGTCCGGGCAGCTCTGCGTCCCCACGTCCCACCAGTCCCCCTGGGTGAAGGGATTCTTGCCGTACCACGATTGGCAGCCCAGCGCGATTTCCTTTCGGAGTTCACTGACGCCGCCCCCGTTGGGGGGTTCGCACTCAAGCAACTGGGTAGCCTGTGAGCCGCTCTGCCGTAGCACGGTGAAATCGCCTGTCGAGAGTGAAAGTCGCAGTCCTAGTGTCGGGAAGACGGTGTTCGCCGACCCCAACGCATCGGCCGAGTAGGGTGCCAATAGTTGGCCTTGCTGCGTCTGCGAACCTAGCGACGTGCGGATGAGATCCACCACACCTGCGTTCAAGTCCGTTCCGACAACCGCACTGTGGACAGACGTGAGTGCTCCGTTGTACTCGCACTTCACGGGCGTACCCGCCTTACAGTCCGACGTCGCACGCCAACTATGATTCTTGTCCTTATCGTTCCAGGTGAGGGTCAGCTGCACTCTGTTCTGGAGGATGGTTTGGTTCGGTCCGGTAACGGCTGTCAGTACGTCAGCAGCATTCGTTGTCCATGTTCCGCTGACCGAACCAACACTCGGTGGATCCAGTAGAATTGTTTGGTTTCCTGTCGAAAGCTTCGCCTTTACCTCGAAATTCGCAGGAACGTTGAGCTGTCCGTTGTCTCGATCGCCCCAGTCGACGTCGACAGACACCGTGAGGGGGCAGGTGTCATTGGAGGATCGACTGAAATATCCATCCGGGTTGCAACCCGCCAGCTGCACTGAGCGGATTCGCGGCTGGGTGTCCGCTGCGTCGGCCGGATAGGCGCGGATTTCGGACAGGTGGTGGAAACAGTCAGCGAACTTAGCCGTGATCAGCGATTGACAGGAGCCGTTGATATCGACATTCGGCTCGCTCGTTATGCGAACCTCCACTCCGACGGGAGCGTAGTCGGCGTTCCCCTGGCAGCCGGTGAGGTTGTTGGGGAGCGTGAGCGCAATACCTGTCGGCGTTGTATCGGCTGGAAGCGGGCTTCCAAGAGCTGGACCCCAATACGACGTTCCGCCTCCAGTCTGATAGGGACTTGCTAGCGGACGCAGGTTCGCAGTTGCCAAAGGAGCAGCATTCGGAGTGCATTCATTGTAATACCTGATCTGCGCCTTCTCGATTCGTCTGTCTGGCACCGCGAGCGGCAGCAAGCCATTGAGGCTGATCGCCGGCCGGATCTCCACACGGGCGCGGGCGATGTTGCGGGGCAGCGGAATCCCGAGTGATCCGAAGAAGGAGTTCAGATCGCGCTCCTTGACCTTGACGTCGGTCCACTGACCAGCCGCCGAGATGTCATCTGCACTGTGGAGGACACAGGGGCCACCTCCGTCGGTTTGGAAGGCGTCATAGCTCGTAGAGTTCGTGAAGACGTCGACGTTGGCGTTATATGCAGTTTCGATGTTCACGGCGGTGGGGTCTGCGTTGAGATCTCCCGCGTACTTGTGCGCAGCGGCATCGATGGCCGTTGCCGTCGCGGCATCCCCGGCGATGCAGGCAGCCCAGGACTTCTGGTACTCGACCCCGGCCGCGAGCGCGCCTGCGTCCGCGCGATTCTGCAGCTGGCGCTTGTGTGAGAACCAGTTCCCGACGTCAATCACGAGTGCGGCGAAGAGGAGGATCACGACCGAGGAGATGGCGACGAGCGCTATCACCTGCCCACTCTCGTCGCGGATGTGCACCTGGCGTTCGTTCCTCATACCGTCCCCCCTGTTACGTGCATCCGGTTGGCCCATTCGTGCCGCCACTGTAGGTCGTGGGCAGCTGCTCGAGTCGCATCGTCGAGGTGCCGCGATAGGTGATGTCGCCGAAACCGGTGCCGCCAAGGATCTTGAGCATCCCCCCGACGAGGGGGAACGATGTCGTCTTCGTGACCTTCACCCGAACGGGATCGCCAACATCCAGGGTGTTCGGCGGAACCGTGTAGGCGAAACTCGCTCCTCCGTCCGTGCTGAAGCTGACTTCGACGATGAGCCCGTTCTGCATCTCGTCCGTCGAGGCCTGCGAGCAGACGTAGCCCTGCAGGTCGTTTCCCGGCGCTCTGTTGACCACCGCCCACCGCGCACCCTCGTTGGCGAGGTGCGTCGAGTCGATCCAGTAGTTGAAGACGCGGCCGAACTCGAAGATGCCGACCAGCACGAGCATGAGCAGCGGCAGGATCAGGGCGAACTCGACCATCGCGACGCCCCGCTCGCTTCTCAGTCGCCGATCTGTGCGCATGAAGTGCTCCCCTAAAGACGTACGCTCGTGGTTCCTGGACGAAATCAGCTGCATCACGTGGGTTCCCGGAGTTCGAACTCTCTCCTGCATGATCGGCCGGATTTCCCGATCTCACAAGGGGTAACTTTCGAGGAGAGAAGACACGAACGCCGGCCACGCGAGGGGGTGCGGGACCGGCGTTCGTGGTAAGTGGTACCAGGCCGCGATGCGGCCCGGTACTTCTAGCTGCCGCCGACCGGGTTGTTGAGCGAGCTGCCCGTGTCGCTGAACAGCTTGGCGATCCGATCCTTGAGGAAGATGATCGCGACGATCAGAAGAATCGCGATGCCGGCAAGCAGCAACGCATACTCCACGAACGTCTGACCCTCCTCACGCTCACGCGCATTGGCGACGACGTTCTGCGTCCGAACGACGAGCCAGGTAAATGCATCGGTCATTTCGTGCCCCTCCCTCATGTGTGTTCCCGGAACCCCGGATGATGTTGGAACTGTGGTGGCTGCAATCGGGTTCGCCTACTGCCCGTTCGGCTGGTCCTGTCATCCCTTCCTGGCAGTACCGGCCGGCGAGCCCGCCTCCAAGCGGTGGAAGCGGGCTCGCGAGGATCAGCCGTCTAGCTGCTAACGGGGTTGTTGAGCGAGC
>JAYTJO010000027.1:0-3825 GCA_043730975.1 Thermoleophilia bacterium
GCAGGCGCCAGCTCTCGACCCTGGTCTGCTCGGTGTCCTGCTCGATATGGGTTTCGGTGATCTCTGCCATCTGTGCCCGGGGGATTCGTGATCGCTTAGACGATCCCTTCCGCGAATGGTTGGGACCGACGAGAGTCTCCTACTCGCGACCTTCGAGCCGGCGCGCAAGCTCCTCGCGCATCATCAGATCGACTGCATGATCGAGCTCCCGCCCGAGCTTCGTCGCCGCCTCTTCCCGTACCTCTCGCATCCGCTCGTCGAATGCGGTTGTCGCGAGCTGGGCGTGCCGCTCGATCTCACGTTCGGTTACCCGCTCGAGCCTCTCGGTCTGCCGTCGCTCGAACTCGATCAGCGTCAGCTCGAGCCGTGCCCGGGCGTCAGTTTCGGCCTGCTCGATGCCCTCGGCGATTGCTGCCTCGCGCGTGCGGAGCCGCTCGGTGATCTCGTCGATCGACCGCCGCCGCTCGATGGTTTGTGATTCGAGTTCGTCGAGCGCTTCACTCACGGCCGACGCGGCCGCGCGCTCGAGCTCCTCGCGGAGTCTGATCACCGCCCGACGCTGCTCGTCGTTCGTCGACCCGAGCTCGGCCGCGTCCCGGTCGATCCGCGCCTCGACATCCGCGACCGACTGTTGCTGCCGCTGCGTCAGGTTAGCGAGCTGCGCTTCGATGTGTCGCTGTGATCGATCGAGGTCGTCGGCGACCCCCTGGAGACGCTCATCGAGACGGCGCTCGACGTCGTTGAGTGTGTCTGCGAGAGCTTCTCCGGCACGCCGTTCGCGCTCGATGAACGTGGCGCGCCGCTCCTCTCCAAGACGTCGCTCCTCTGCCGCCAGCTGCGAGATCGTGTCGGCGCGCTCGCGGGCGAGCGTCCGTCTGATCTCCTCGGCATGTCTTGCCGTTTCTTCCGCAACAACTGCAGCAACCTGGGTGCGCGCCTCCGCAGCGAGTACCGCCGTGGCGGTTGAGCGGGCACGAGCTCTGCGAAGCGCGAGCCAGAGGCCGAACGCGATCGCGAGCGCGGCGACGAGGCAAGCGACGAGAATCCAGACGGCCACGCCGGAACGCTATAGGCGAACGACGACGAGCGCAGCGGCGATCAGAACGGTCGCGATCGTGAGGAGCTGGAGCGCGCCCTCCGGAGCGGACACAAGGAGCTCCCGCGTGACCGGTGCGCGGTCCCCGTTCGCGAGCGTGAGCTCCCCCTCGATCGAGACGACCCCACGGCGTGCATGCCTCACCGGCGTCGACAGGCGTCGCTGGGCCAGAGAGAGCGCCGTCGCCCACCCGGCTGCGACGAACGCAACCAGTCGCGGCGTCCCCTCGCAGGCGACGTAGCCGGTGACGACCGGGAACGCCCCCCAGGCGAGGGCGAACCAGGTGTCCGAGTGGAAGCGGCCGCCGAACAGCTCGAGGTTGTAGGCCGGAACGAGGAACGCTCCGATCGCGATCAGGGGCAGGATCCAGAGGCTGAAGCCGACGGCCACGGCCATGCCGATCGCACAGGCTGCGACGATCGAGACGACAGCGAGGACGACGAGAACCGATGAAGGGATAGCTGTCCCGAGCGGTCTGCCCGCGAGCTCGTCGAGCGCATGTGCGCCGATGCCCATCGCGAGGAAGAAGGCAAGGACGGTAAGCCCGAGACGGCCCCACGCGACCTCGGCTGCGAGGCAGCCACCGACGACGACGTAGGAGAGATGCCACGCCGTATAGGGAAGGTGCAGGAGCGACACGTAATCGCGCCAACCGCCCCGGTCGAGCGCGTAGAACGAGGGCTTCATCCCCGGATTCCCCAGATCACGACCCCGCCTCCGAGGCTCATCCGGCGCGCGCGGATGTCGGTGATGCCCGCCTCGCGCCAGAGCTCGAGCTGGCGCTCGAGCGGCCAGCGCTCGTAGAACTCCCGAATCGACGGCCCCAGAAAGCGGCCCACGTCGTACCAGCCCCGCGATATCAGTCGCCCGGCAGCCGGCAGTCCGATGCCGATGTAGAGATCCCAGAGCGGACGCCAGGCTGAACGAGGCACGCAGAACTCGAGATTCGCGATCGTTCCGCCCGGTCGGACGACCCGCGCGAGCTCGGCCAGAGTGGCGGCAGGATCGTCGACATAGCGGAGGAGGTAGGTGAACGTGAGGTGGTCGAACGAGGCATCGGGAAACGGAATCGCGGTGGCAGACGCCTGCACCAGTTCGACGGCGTTGCCGAACCGCTTGTGGGCGAGTGCGAGCATGTCGGCGCTCTGGTCGAGTCCCGTCACACGGTGGCCGGCGGCCACGAGTCGTTCGGCGACGAGACCCGTTCCCGTCGCCACGTCGAGCACCGTTCCGCCATCTCGCGGGACGCGGCGCACCATCGCGCGGCGCCAGCGCGGGTCCTGTCCGAACGACAGGGTCGCTCCGACCCGGTCATAGCTCGGGCCGAGGGGTGCGAAGAGGGTTCGGGCGTGGTCGCGACGTTCGGACACCGCCCTACCCTGCCACGGATCTCTATCCTTGGGTGGTGACGCTGCTCGCCGACCTCGAGCGCATCGCCACGCTCGCCGAGAACTTCGCGCCCGCCGACGGAGCGGTGAGCGCGGTTCTTCCGGCCGAACCGACGCCGGGCCTCCGTGCGTACCTCTGCGCCTTCGAGACGCCTGACGGCGGTCGCTCGTGGCTCGTGCTCGACGACGAGGGTGCCGCGGTCGTCGACCGTCGCGACGTCAGGGATGCGGTCTCGATCGCGGCTCTCTGCGAGATCGCCGAGGATTCGGCGGTAGGCGGCGACCTCGATGAACTGCTCTCGCAACTCGTCGCGCTTCGCCTGACGGAGAATCCGGAGGGGATCGACGAGGCCGAGGATGCCGTTCGTTCGCTTCAGCGGACGATCGCTGTGCCGCCGCAACTCGCCTCACCGGGCCGGCTGGACGAGATCGGGGCGGCGACGCGTCGCCTCGAGCTCGCGCTCGATCCGGCCGCCCCGTCCCCGTTCACTGCCGCCCTCAAGGGAGCCCACGGGACGCTCGACGAGCTACTCGAAGAGGTCGTCGGCACCTACCGCGTACCGCTCGGCTAGCGAGGGCGCGGCAGTGGGCTCCGCTACGCTTCCGGGATGGAAGATGGAGGCTTTTTCCCGTTCGGCGGTGATCCGGAGGAGATCCTCCGAGGGCTACGCGAGTTTGCCGAAACGCAGTCGGAGAGCGTCAAGGACGCCCAGCGTGAGCAGTTCGCGACGTTGACCCTGAGCACGGCGGTCGAGCTCACTGCCGCGGCGCTCAAGCAGGTTCAGCCCGCAGGCACGCCTGAAGAGCAGGCGGGTGCGCTTCGCGACGCGATGCGGATCCTCTTTCCCGAGGCAGTGGCGCTCGTCAGCGCCGCTCGCCAGGGATTCATGCGCGAGTCGTAGTCAGGTCTCCCCTGGGCCTCTTCGACCGCGCCGTCGCCTCCGCGCTTCCCGTTGTTCCCCGCTCGCTCGTCCGGCGCGTTTCGGCGCCGTACATCGCGGGTGCAACGCTCGACGACGCGCGCCACACCGTGACCGCGTTGAATGATGCAGGGAAGCGTGCGACCGTTGACGTCCTCGGCGAAGAGATCCACACAGCAGACGAGGCGAAGGCAATTGCCTCGACCTATGGCGACGTCCTTGCCGCGATCGAAGGCGACCAGCTCGACGCGAACATCTCGGTCAAGCTCACCGGTCTCGGGCTCAAGTTCGATCTCGGCCTCTGCCGGTCGCTTCTCGAAGGCCTCGTCCACTCGGCCGGAGCGCAGGGCACACTCGTCCGGATCGACATGGAGGACGCAACCTGCGTCGACGACACGTTGGCTCTCTATCGCGCCCTGCG
>JAYTJO010000028.1:0-1558 GCA_043730975.1 Thermoleophilia bacterium
CGGTCTCACTCCGGCTGACTCGCCCACGGCAATCGACATGCTCGACCTCGTCACCTACGAGCGCCGCATCGTCGGGTCGGCCTACGGCTCGCGGAACCCCATCGTGCTGATGCCGCGGATCCTCGAGCTCTACCGGCGAGGGCTGCTCCAGCTCGACGGGCTTCTCGGCGAGCGGTTCCCGCTCGAGGGGATCAACGAGGCGTTTGTCGCCTCACGCTCTGCGTCCGGGGGGCGGCCCGTGCTCGAGCTGGCAGGCGACGGCCGCACGTGGCCGACGTGAGTGACCCCGAGCCGGGGGCGACCAACCAGGCCGCCATCGTCACCGGCGCGAGCCGAGGCATCGGCCGCGCGATCGCCCTGCGCCTCGCTGCCGACGGCGCCGACCTGGCACTCCTGCAGCGCGGCGATGCCGCCGAGACGGTGGAGGCGATCGGCCGTCCGGCAGTCGTCGAGCAATGCGACCTCGAGCGCGGCGAGGATGCCGAGGCGGCCGTCGACCGTGCCGTGAACCGGCTCGGACGGGTTGACATCTGCATCTGCAACGCGGGCGTGATCGTGCGAGAGGCTGCGCTCGACGTCTCGCTGGCGGACTTCCGACGGGTCGTCGAGCTCAACCTCGTCTCGACGTTCGCGGTCGCGCGCGCCGCGGCCCGTCACATGACGCACGGCGGCTCCATCGTGCTCGTGGGGTCGGTGCTCTCGTTCCAGGGTGGCATCCGCGTTCCGGCCTATGCCGCGAGCAAGGCTGGCGTCGCCAACCTCGCCCATGCGCTCGCAAACGAGTGGGCGCCCCTCGGGATCCGCGTCAATGCCGTCGCTCCCGGCTACATCGAGAACGAGCAGACCGAGGAGGTTCGCGCCGACCCGGCCCGGTTCGGTCAGATCACGGATCGGATTCCGGCAGGGCACTGGGGGCGTGACGAGGACGTCGCCGAGGCGGTCGCGTGGCTCGTCTCGTCCGGCGCCCACTACGTTCACGGGCACGTGCTCGCCGTCGACGGGGGCTGGCTCGGCCGCTGAACCCCAAGAGCCTGCTCATCAGTCATCATACGACTCCAGGGAGTACGATTGCGCTCTTCGATGCTCAAACCGCGACACGACACAGCAGGTCGACCGTGACCGAGCCGCTTCCGTTCGTCGGTAAGCCCGAGCTGCTCTCGGACACGGTGAGCGAGGCGCTCGAGCGCCGGATCCTCAGTGGCGAATGGGTTGCGGGGCAGCGCGTCCCGTCGGAGCCCGAGCTGTCGCAGCAACTGGGTGTCAGCCGGAGCGTGATCCGCGACGCCGTACGGTCGCTCGCGGCGCGCGGCCTTCTCGACGTGCGCCAGGGATCCGGTACGACCGTTCGCCCGCCGACGGACGACACGTACACGGATGCGCTCACCGTCATGCTGACCCGCTCCGACCTCACCGTCGGAGATCTCGCCCTCGCCCGCGAGGCTCTCGACCTCCAGCTCGCGGAGATCGCGGCGATCCGGCACGAAGCGGCGGATCTCGTCGCGCTCGAGCTCCACCTCGGGCAACTCGTCGCTGCCGCCGAAGCGCGTGACTGGCCGGC
>JAYTJO010000029.1:0-4458 GCA_043730975.1 Thermoleophilia bacterium
CAACCTCGAGCAGGTCGGCGTGCCGCCGTACTCCGGCAGCGTCGAGGTGAAGCACTTCCTCTGGCTCATCGCCGGCGAGTCGTTCGACAAGCTCAAGACCGTCGCGCACAAGGGTCTCAAGGGTCTCAAGATCGCGCCGTTCTACGGCTGCCAGATCCTGCGCCCGTCGAAGCTGATGGGCTTCGAGGATCCCGACAAGCCGAGCTCGCTCGAGCGCATCATCGAGGCCTGCGGCGGCGAGGCGATCGATTACCCCCGCCAAGATCAAATGCTGCGGCTTCCCCATCATTCAGGCGCGCGAGGAGACTGCGCTCGCCGAGCTGATCCAGCCGATCGAGCAGGCGATGGAGGCAGGGGCCGACGCGATGGTGACGCCGTGCCCGCTCTGCCACCTCTCGCTCGATGCCTGGCAGTCGAAGCTGAAGAAGCAGACGGGACGCGATTTTGCGATGCCGATCCTGCATCTCTCCCAACTCGTCGGCGTCGCCGCGGGACTGGCGGACTCGGAGCTCAAGTTCCGCCGCCACGTCGTCTCCGTCGATCCGGTGCTCGAGAAACTGAGCGTCTGAGATGCTGCGATTGAAGAGCGTATCGCAGCATCTCAGACGCAATGTTTGCTGCCGCGCTACGCGCGGATCCTGACGCCGGGAACCTACGGTTCCCCGTGACCCCTCCCTCATGTGGTCACGTCGCCGCGCGGCCCCACGCTTCTGCCTGGCGCCGGAACGGGCACGCGTAGCATCCGGGCATGCTCTGGCTCCTAATCCTCGCCATCCTCGCCTTCGCACTCCTTGCCTACGGCTGGTTCGAAGCGGGGTGGCTCCGCTGCCGGGTGCTCGACGTCGAGATCGACGGCCTGCCGGAGGAGCTCGACGGGCTCCGCATCGCACATCTCTCCGACTTCCACCTGGGGATCAACTCACGTGGCTGCGTGGCGACGGAGAAGGCCGTTGCCTGGGTCGCCAGCCGGCGGCCGGACCTCGTTTGCGTCACGGGTGACCTCGCCTCGAGCTCTCGTGGCGTGCCGCTCCTCGTGACGCTCCTGCGAATGCTCGAGCGTCCCTTCGTGATTCTCGGGAACCATGACGTCGCAGCCACGAGGGATCCGTTTTCCCAGGCCGCCGATCTCGAAGAGCTCGACGACGTTGCGGTGCTGCTCCGAGACGCCGCCACCACCATCGTGAGCGCAAGCAAGCGCATTCAGATAGTCGGCGTCGACCCGAAGAGCTACTCGCGCGGCACCGCGCGACCCTGGGAGCTCGCTGACCGCGGTACGGATCTCCGCATCCTGCTCTGCCACTTCCCCGGAATCGAGCGGACGCTGCAGCCGGGAGCGTTCCATCTCGTTCTTGCCGGCCATCTCCATGCAGGTCAGATCGTGATCCCGTACCCGGGGGGGAAGGTGTTGCTCGCCCATCCCGGGGCGCGCTTCGTGTCTGGCGTGTACTCCATAGGGGGTGGCATGATGCACATCTCTCCGGGAACGGGAACGACGTTCGTCCCGTTCCGGTTCTTCGCCCGTCCGGAAGTGACCGAGCTTGTCTTGCACCCGGGGAGGCCGCGAGTGCAACAATCGACGTGATGGAAGGGCACTCGCTGATTTCTGCGGACATCCTCGCGAGCTACGCGGCAGATGCTGCGCTCGGAATCGAGGGGGTGCGCGGGGTTGTCGACGGGTCGCGGCCGCGGCACAACGGGGTCAAGGTGGTGACCGACGGTGAGGCCGTCGTGGTGGAGCTTCATCTCGCCGTCGACTGGGGATGCAACGTTCCCGAGGTGGGCGCCGCAGTCCAGATGAGAGTGGCCGAGTATCTCTCGACGATGGCCGATCTCACCCCGGCTACCGTTGATGTGATCGTCGACGACATCGGCCCCCCTCCGGCAGGCGCGTAGGGGATGGGCGCATGCCCCTCCCGGTAGCGGACCGATGTCCCGCGCACCAGTGGGGGACGCAGGCGATTCTGCCCAAGGGGGGCCACTAGCGTGAACGCTCGCGTCGCCGGGCTCACCCGCGGCACGATTGCGACGGCTCCGTCGGTCTGTCGCGACTGCGTGTGGTGGCAGTCGCGCGGCAACCGGACGGCGTCGAAGGAACGGTGGATCGAGCGTGTCGAAGAGGAGTCCGGAGAGTGGGGGACGATCTACTACGACGACGACGGCTCGGTGCTCGGATCGATGCAGTACGGCCCTTCGGGGTTCTTTCCGAGGGCTGCAGACCTTCCCGCCGGACCCCCGTCGGACGATGCGGTTCTCATCACCTGCGCCTACCTGACGGGCGGCGGGGCCGAGTGGGTGGAGAAGTCGCTCTTCCTGGCGGCGATCGGTGAGGCGCGAGATCAGGGTGCGAAGGCACTCGAGGCGTTCGCCTACCGCTATCCCGAGCGCGACCGTGGCATCGAGCGACTGCTCGTCCACCGCACGGTGTTCCCGCGTGATCTCCTCGAGGACTTCGGTTTCGTCACGGTGCGCTCGCAGGGACGAGTCGAGCTCTGCCGGCTCGAGTTGGCGGGACTTGCCCCCGTCGAAGAGGGCCGCCGGGCGAAGGTTCTTCGAGTCGTGCAGGAGGCGTTCACTCCAGAGGGTGCCTCACTTCCCACGCCGTAGGGGGAAGCGCAGCCTCGACCCCCGTGCGGCGCATCCCCGTCGCGCCGCGTGCGCCGCCCCGAAACGTTTCACCGGTACCCCGTAGGGGAGACGGCGCAGCCTCTCCCGGGACAGGTCACAGCGACCACCGACTTCGGGGGCAAACAGGCGTAACGTTGCGAGACGCCGCACTAGCGGCACCGCGCCGTACCGGCATCGCTGAACGAGCTGCCCTTCACCGGAAGGAACCTCCAGTCGTAGCCGGCGGGGCGGAGGTTGAGCCTGAGGACACCGTAGGTCGTCGAGTTGCGCACGATGCTCCCGGGCCGCGGCAGCAGGGTGGGATAGCGGCTCTTGCCCCCCGTGCCGACGACGAAGGAGCGAATGCCCTTTATCGGCGCGAATCGTTCGTAGTGGTGGTCGTGACCCTGGAGAACGACGTCCGCCTTCGCCCGCGCGAGGAGGTCCCAGAAAGGGGCGTACTCCACACTTGACCCGTGGAAGCCCGAGCTGAACCGCGGGTGGTGCCAGTATGCGAGCGTGCAGCGATTGCGGTGCGACGCGAGGTCGGCCTGGAGCCACTGCCACTGGGGCGATCCGCGCTCGCAACCGCCGATGTTCGAGCAGTTCGAGTTGAGCACGATCACGCGCCAGGCGCCGAGGGCGTAGCTGTACCAGCCGGAGGTCGGCAGCTTGAAACGGTCGATCGCGACTGCAGCCGTACCGCTCGAGTACTCGTGGTTTCCGAGCGCGGCTCGGATACGCGGTACGAAGCGTCCCCAGCTCGGGTCGAAGCAGTTGGCGAAATCCGCTGCGGTGCCGTTGTCGTACGCGATGTCACCGAGGACTGCGATCGGCCCCGGGAGCCTGCTGACGAGCGCAGCCGTCTGCTCGTCTCCATCCGACGAGCAGCTCGCAATGTCCCCGACGGCGATAAGGGTCGCGGCGCGAGGAGCGCTGCCCCCCGAGCTTGCAAGGAGGAGGGCGGCGGCGAGCCCGAGGCCCGCGCCGACGACTGCCCTACGTCGCAGCAACACCGGAGAGCAGCACGTCCGCGATCTGGATCGCATTCAGAGCGGCTCCCTTGCGGAGGTTGTCGCAGCAGAGGAAGAGCGCGAGACCGTTGACGGAGCCCTCGTCCCTGCGGATCCGTCCGACGAGCACGTCGTCGCCACCGGCAGCGTCCTTCGGGGTCGGAACCTCAGGCAGTCGCAGAATACGGACGCTTGGGGCCTCGCTCAGGATTGCCGCCGCATCCTGAGGTGAGAGCGGCTCCTCGAATTCGACCCAGATCGCCTCCGAGTGTCCGACGAGGACGGGAACGCGCACACACGTGGCGCTGATTGCGAGATCGGGGAGCTCGAGGATCTTGCGGGTCTCTGCGCGGAGCTTCGACTCCTCGTCGGATTCATCCTCTTCCCACGACCAGTCCATCACCAGGTTGTGCTCCGCAGATGGCTCGGCCCGGAGCTGCTCCATCCGTTTCGCACCCGCGCCGCTGACCGACTGGTAGGTCGCGACATGCACGCGCTTCAGCGGCACGACGTCATGGAGCGGCTTCAGCACGCAGGTGAGGGGGATCGTGCAACAGTTCGGGTTGGCGACGATCCGGTCGCGTTCGAGCGCCTCGAGCGCGCGATTCGCGTTCACCTCGGGTACGACGAGTGGGTAACCGTCGACGAGCCGGTAGGCGGATGACTTGTCGATGCAGATCGCACCGGCCGCAGAGGCGATCGGCACGAGCTCGCGACTCGCGTCGGTGCCGACGGAGAAGAGGAAGAGGTCGACGTCTCCGACAGAGAGCGCCTCGGGCGTTGCCTCCTCGACGAGGATCTCGTCATCTCCGAACGGGAGTCGGGAGCCGGCCGAGCGCGC
>JAYTJO010000030.1:0-5532 GCA_043730975.1 Thermoleophilia bacterium
ACGAGGTCGATCACGACGTGGTAGGCGTCCGCATCCGAGTGCATGTCGAGACGCGCTTCCGTGCGCACGTCCGCTTCGGGCCAGGTGACGCGGTAGACGGTCTTCGCCCGCGCGAATGCGCGTGCAGGGTCGTCAAGTGAGACACCCACCGTTCCCTCGTAGTGCTCCTCGCAATGCGCGTCGAACGGCGCCTCGTAGATCGAGCCGTAGCTCGTGACGGCGCGCGTCTCATGCTCGAGCTGATCCTCCTCGATCACCCACACGGTCGGCGGCTGCTCGACGTCCTTTGCCGGCGCGTGCGTGTCCTTCCCGGTCGTCGGCGGCAGGCTCGGAGCGGGGAGGGGCGGCGGCCCGGAGAGAACAGGTAGGACCAGCTCTACGCTCCCTCGCTCGACTTGCAACGGCGCACCGCTTGGCGGCGGCCAGGTATTCGGCCAGTCGGCACCCGAGAGCGCCAGGCGCACCCGGTGGCCCTCCTCGAAGATCCATGACGTCGCCTCGAGCTCGATCTCGATCGGCGTCGGCACTCCCGGCTCGAGCGCAACGGGCGCGAAATGCCCGCGGCGGTGCGTGAGATTGAGAATAGCGCGACCTGCGAGAGCCGAGGCCCCGTCAGGAAAGACGTCGCAGAGCCGCACGGAGAGGTAGGCGACGGGTACCGGCGAGGTGACCGTGAGCTTCACACGCGGGTGGCCCATGACGTCGAGATCGGCCTCGGAGAGATCCCAGTCGTAGGTGAGCGAGAGCGCGTCGTCGAAGCGTTGGTCGGCCGGGAGCCCCCACGGGCCGCCACCGGCGCAGGAGATCCAGGCGGCGCGCCCGACATCGCCGCGCACGTGAATCGTCTCGAGTCCCTCGCCCTCGGGCTTCAGCACGTGCTCCATCAGCCGGTCGGCCGGCCAGGTCGCCTCGCTGCGCCACTCGCCGTTCATCTCTGCGCGGTCCGGCGCAGGTCGGGTCGAGCGGCGCGCGAAGACGGCGATCGGCGGCTCGGTGTCGACGCCGTTCTCGTCGTCGGCGAGCCAGCGACGGAACCAGCGGATCAGCTCGGGGATCAGGTCAATATGTGGGCCCGGCCGCGCCGTTGCGGTCGAGCCGTGGCCCCAGGGGCCGAGGATGACCCGCTTCGGACAGGTAAGTGCCTCGAAGCCGCGGAGTGCGATGTTCGTGTACCCGTCGGCCCAGCCGGCGACGATCATCGTCGGGCACGTGATTCTTGTCGTCTCCGGGCGTACCGAGCCATGCCGCCAGTACGGCCCGTCGGTCTGCTGCTCGAACCAGTTGAGGAGCCACGGCTCGACGCCGTCGATGCGCTTCGCCCATTCCTCCCGCCAGCCCTCCCCGAAGACAGCCGGCACTGGAGGGAGTGCGTTGGAGGCGACCATGTAGAGCGGCCAATCGATCAGGTCGAGCGCCTTCAAGGCACCGCCCATGTAGTGGACATCGTCTGTGTAGCGGTCGTCCGACGCGTAGATCGGCGCGATCGCGCCGAGCGCCGGAGGATTGAGGCAGGCGACCTGGAGCGAGTTGAATCCGGACCACGAGGTGCCGTACATGCCGACACGCCCGTTCGACCACTCCTGCTCGGCGAGCCAGGCGATGACCTGGCAGATGTCGTCGAGCTCTGCCGCGGTGTACTCGTCGGTGGCGATGCCGCTCGACGAGCCCGTGCCCCGGATATCGAGCCGACACACCGCCAGCCCACCCTCCTGACACAGCCGCTCGTACTCTCCGGTGTACGACGCCGTCAGGTCGTCCATCCGGTAAGGCAGCGCCTCGAGCGCAACGGGCGCCGGTTGCACGTCGGGCAGCCACAGCTGAGCCGCGAGCCGGGTGCCGTCCGCGACGGTGATAAAAACGTGTCGGTGCTCCATGCCGCTGATCATCCCAGGTAGGGTCGCCTTGTGCGCTGTCCGGGGAATAGGGTGCTGTTCGGGCGAGCGAAAACCGAGCAGCGCAAGGACGCAGGAAGTCCCGGTACCGGGTTGTACCGGGACGACCGAGGACGAAGCGATGCGAAGTGTTTGCAGCCGGCCGAGCGGTGCCGTATTCCCCGGACAGCGCACTAACGTTGCAGCTGCGACCGACAGCCGAGCAGAGCGCCCTCAGGGCAGAGGCTGCCTCCTTCTGCGTCGGCCTGCGACCGCTCCTCGAGGGCGACCCGGAGTGGTGGCGTCAGGGGATGCTCTCTGACGGTGACTCGGTCGCCGTCAACCGCGCACTCGGGGCGGCCGGGTGGATCGGGATGTCGTGGCCGGTCGAGCTCGGTGGACGCGGGCTCTCGCGGCTTACGGCGACGCTGGTCGAGGAGATCTTCGGCTATCACTGGCTGCCTCTTTCCTCGTACCTCCTCTCCTACAAGACAATCGGCGCCGCGATCGAGCGCTTCGGATCGCGTGCGCTCGTGGAGCAGCTCCTGCCGCCAATCGCGCGCGGCGAGCTCGTCTTCTGCCAGGGGTTCTCGGAGCCCGCCGCGGGGAGCGATCTCGGTTCCCTGACGACGCGGGCCGAGTTGCGCGGCGACACCTACGTCGTCACCGGCCACAAGATCTGGACGTCGAGCGCTCAGCTTGCCGACTGGATCTATCTCGCAGTGCGCACCGAGCCAGACGCGAGGCATCGTGGGATCTCTGTGCTCGTCTGTCCGGTCGACACGCCGGGAATCGAGGTGCGGACGTTTCCGACGCTCGGCGGGGGATACCTGTGCGAGACGTTCCTCGACGGCGTGGAGATCCCGGCGACGAACCTCGTCGGCGAGGTCAACGGCGGCTGGGACATCCTCATGTACACGCTCGACTTCGAGCGAGTGACTGCGGAGAAGCTCGGTGGATTCGCCTGGGTGCTCGATGCGGTCGAGGAGCGCCTACGCGAGACGGAGCGCCTCGGCGCCGCCGCAGCGGAGCAGATCTCGCGCCTGCGGGGCGAGCTCCACGCCTCTCGCCTGCTCTCGTTCCGGGCGGCGGACATGCTCGACCGTGGCCTACCGGGCAGCGCGACCTCGGCGATGGCGAAGCTCTCGGGGGCGCGGCTTGCGCAGGCGATCGGGGATGCGGCGGTTGATCTGCTCGGCCTGGAAGGGCTTGGCGATGCTTCGCCGGAGGCTGCGATCCAGGGTCGCGCGGCGGCGCTCTACCGCGCTTCGGTCGGCTCAACGATCGCGGGTGGGACGGCGGAGGTGCAGCAGCTCGTGATCGCCCGGCGAGGGCTCGGCCTCCGATGACCCTGCCACTGGAAGGAGTGCGCGTGGTCGAGGTTGCGCAGTATGTAGCCGGGCCGCTCGCGGGGTCGCTGCTCGCGGAGCTCGGCGCCGAGGTGATCAAGGTGGAGCCACCAGGAGGTGACGCGTACCGCAAGGTGATGCCGGTTGCACCCGGGATCGGGCGGTTCTTCGTCCCGCTCAACCGGGGTAAGCGGTCGGTGGTTCTCGATCTCAAGGCGGCCGACGGCTGCGCTGCGCTCGCGCAACTCGTCGCGACCGCCGATGTTGTGATCCACAACTCGCCTGCGGCACGGGCAGCCTCGTTCGGGCTGGGTTGGGAGACGCTTCATGCCGAGCATCCGGTCCTCGTCGTCGGCGTCGTCACGTCTTTCGGCCCGCACGGGCCGCTCGCCTGCCGTCCGGCCTACGACCTTGTCGCCCAGGGCCGTTCGGGGCTCCTGACGTCGCACGCCTCGCGAGGTGACACGGTTCCGGTTCGGGCAGGCGGGATTCCCATGGCCGATCTCACGGCGGGGCATCTGCTCGCGAGCGGCGTGCTCGCGGCGCTCGTTGCGGCGCGGGGCGGGGGAGAGGGGCGGATCGTCGAGGTGTCCCTCCTCGGTGCGGCGCTCGCGGTGCAGATCCAGGACCTCGTCTGGCTGGACGGAGAGGCCGTAGGCCCTGCCGTTGCCGCTACGCGAGGTGGTCTGGAAGCGCGCGCCGACGAGATCGCCGGCGGCCTGGCCATGAACCCGTACTACCGCTGCTATGAGGCAGCCGACGGCTTCCTCGCGATCGCCTGTCTCAACCTTGTGCAACGGGAGTCGTTCCTCGGGCTGTTTCGGCTCGAGGATGCAACGATCGCGACACCGGATCTCGTGCCTACGGAGGCTGACGTGCTCGAGGAGAAGCAGCGCGTCACGACGGTGATCGAGGAGGAGATCGCCACCGGATCGGTCGAGGCGTGGCTCGCCCACCTCGGTTCGGCGGCCGTTCCGGCAGGCCCGGTGCTTGCGCGCGAGTCGGTGCACGCGGACGAGCAGGCCCGTGCGAACGGTCTGCTCCAGGATGTCGAACAGCCAGGACTCGGGCCGATGACGATGCTCGGCGGCGTGTTCCGGTTCGACGGCGAAGATCCGGCGGCGATCCGACCGGCCCCGTCACTCGGCGCCGACACCGAGGCCGTCCTCCGTGAGGTGGGGGCATGAGGTTCGCGATCGAATCCGAACTGGAGCTGTTCGCCGAGTCGGTGCGGGGTGCTCTCGCCGACTGGGAGGCGCCGCTCGAGCCGGTCTTCGGTGAGTGGCAGGATGATCGCGACGATGCGCTTGCCGCGCGCCTCTCGGAGATCGGCTGGGGCGAGCTCTGGAGCGATCCCGACCTGCTCGGGCCAGCAGTTGCGGGTGGGATCGAGCTGGGGCGGGGCTGTGCGCCCCTGTGTCTCGTCGACGAGGCGACGCTCGGTGCCCCGCTTGCGATCGGAGGGAGGGTGCGGCACGGCGAAGGGCGAGTCGAGGGCGGTGACCGGGAGCCTACGCTCGACGGAACGGGCACGCTGCGCGGTGTCGCGTCGACTCGACTGCCGTCCGATCCCGAGCGGCTCCACGCCTGGGGTGCCGTCACGCTGGCGTACCTGGCCGGCCTCGCGGATGGAGCCCTCGAGAAAGCCGTCGCGCATGCGAAGTCGCGCGAGCAGTTCGGCGCCCCGCTTGCTGCGTTGCCGGCAGTGCAAGCGCATCTCGCGGATGCAGCCATGGCCCGCGACGGCCTCCTGCTTTCGGCGTGGTCGTCCGCCGACCCGGAGGCCGGCTTCCCGCGCGACTCACTTGCCTGGGCAGGGGGAGCCTGTCGCGACGTGACGATGCACGTCCAGCAGGTGCACGGCGGCATCGGCTTCGCTCTGGAGGGTGGCATCCATCGCTCCTACCGCCGCGCGAAGACGGTGCAGGTTTGGATCGATGCGCTGCTGCGGGAGTTGGGCGTGTGCGCCGTGTCGAGACGTTCTACCGGTAACCAGTAGGGGAGACGGCGCAGCCTCTCCCGGGGCGGTCGCGACGACCACCGGCCTCGGGGGCAAACCAGCGAAACTTTTGTCAGACATCGCACTCGCCGCTTCAGACAGCTGGGGAGCGATCGTCACACATCCGGCGTAAAGGACATCTGGCGGTGGGCCGCGCACAGCCCTACCGTGGAGGAATGCGTGCGGCCCTCCTTCTCGCCGACCCCGATCCTGTCAGGCCGGGCTACCTCGAGCGCAACCTCAGCTCGGACGGGTTCGATGTCGTCGAGGCGGGCTGGAGTGCTCAGGCGCTCGACATCGCCGAGCGGTCGCG
>JAYTJO010000031.1:0-3027 GCA_043730975.1 Thermoleophilia bacterium
CGCCGTCGCAGAGGCCGGCGACGGGCTGCCCACGATCGAGCCCGGAATGCCGGCCCCGGCCGGAACGGGACTCGACCGCCGCCAGTTCCTCTCCCGCACACTCGGCACCGCACTGACCGTGTACGGCGCCTCGGCCCTCGGGCCACACTTGCTCGACGACGGCATCGCCCACGCAGCGGCCACGGCTGGTAAGGGACGCCGCGTGCTCGTCTCGGTCTTTGCGCCCGGTGGCTGGGACTCTCTCTCACTTCTCTACCCCACCGGCGATCCTCGCTACCGCAAGCTACGCGATTCCCTTGCCCTCAAGCCCGGCGACGGACCGAGCTTTCGCTCCGACGCCCGCCTCCACTGGCATCCCTCGTTGAAGCCTCTCGCGCGGCTCCACGCGCGTGGGCGCCTGACCGTCTTCCCGGCGATCGGCTACTCGCATCCTGACCAGTCGCACTTCACCTCGCGCCACTTCTGGGAGGTCGGCGCGCTCGATCCCCAGGCCGGGACGGGCTGGCTCGGCCGCCTGCTCGACGTGATCGGCACGGAGGACAACGCGATGCAGGGCCTCTCCCTCGATGGTGCTTTGCTGCCGTCGCTCGCAACCGCACGCGTACCCGTCGCCACGCTCGCGAGCCCCGGCGACTACCGCTTCGGCTCACACAACGTCTGGGACGTCCCGGGGGAGCTCCTGAACGATGCGATCGGATCGCTCGGTGGCCTCGCCGGCGACCCCGACCCGATTCTCGCGCAGGCCGCGCGAACGGTGCAGCAAGCGGACGGACTCCGCCATCAGCTGGGTCGCTTCGTCGGCAAGGACGGCCAGGTGCACATCAACCCGAAGGCGAAGTACCCGGAAACCGACTTCGGCCGCCGCCTCTCCGGGCTCGCGGCGCTCCTCGACGCGAACTTCCCGATCCGCACGGCAGCGCTCACAGGCCCGGGATCGTACGACACGCACGCAGACCAGCAGGGGCCCTTGCAGGATGGTGCCGGACAGATGGCGGAGGGGCTTGCAGCGTTCCAGCAGGACCTCGAGCGTCGTGGCATCGCGGGGCGGGTGCTGACGCTCGTCTGGAGCGAGTTCGGTCGACGCGCCCAGCAGAACGACTCGAACGGCACAGATCACGGGGCCGCGGGCCTCGCATTCCTGATGGGCACGGGTGTTCGTCAACGCATGGTCGGTGAGTTCCCGGGGCTCACGAAGGGGCTCGACCGGGACGGCAATCTCCGCGCAACCTCTGACTTTCGCAGCGTCTACGCGTCGCTCGTGGAGCAGTGGTTCGGTGTCGATGCCGATCGGGTCATTCCGGACGCGCGGAAGATGCCGCGGATGAGGTTGGTCGCATGACCCGTCTTCTTGCTCTGGCGGTCGTCGCCGTCGCAGGCGTATGTGCACTCCCCGCGAGCGGTAGCCCGGATGCCTTCTCGTTCGTCCAGGTGACAGAGAAGGAATTCACGCTCACGCTCTCGCGCCAGAGCGTCCGCGCCGGGAGCGTCAGCGTGGAGGTCGTCAACTTCGGGATGGACACACACGACCTCGTGGTCAAGGGAACGAAGGTCGGCTCCAAGCCCCTTCGCTTCAAGCAACTCGACCCGCGAGCCCGCACGGAAAGGACGTTGCGACTCACGCCCGGCCGTTATGCGATGTGGTGCTCACTCGGCAACCACAAGGCACGGGGCATGAAAGCGACGCTCGTCGTCCGCAAGTAGGCATTCAAGGCGCTCTGGCAACCGGACGATAGACACGGAAGTGGCTGACATCCCCACATACAAGGGTACGTTCGGGCACGCCGAGGCAGAGCGTCTCCTCTGGCGTGCCGGATTTGGCCCGCGCAGAGGCCAGGCCGCGAGCCTCGCCAACCTTGGCCTCGACGACGCGGTTCGTTCACTCACCCATCCACCCGGCGAGCGCTGGATCGGCCCGCGGCCGCGTGACGACAAGGGGCGCCCCCTCGCACCTGCCGACGCATGGGGCCACGATCATCTCTGGTGGCTCGACAGGATGGTCAGAACGAGCCGTCCGCTCGTCGAACGGATGACGCTCGTCTGGCACGACTGGTTTGCAACATCGAATTCCGGCGTGGGCTCACAGAAGTTGATGCTCGCTCAGAATCGTCTGCTCCGCCGGCATGCGCTCGGGAGCTTCGATCGACTCCTCGTCTCGATCACCGCGAACCCGGCGATGCTCATCTGGCTGTCGGCCACCGACAACCGCAAGGGCGCCCCGAACGAGAACTACGGCCGCGAGCTGATGGAGCTGTTTACCCTCGGTGAGGGCAACGGCTACACCGAACGTGACGTACGTGAGCAGGCCCGCGCACTCACGGGCTGGACGAGCACCTGGAAGCGCGGCAAGGGACAGACCGACTTCCGCTTCGACCCGAAGCGCCACGACACCGACGTGAAAACGGTCTTCGGCAAGAAGGGTGCCTTCTCGTGGCGGGACTCGGTCAGGCTGTGCGTGAATCATCCGAAGCACGCGTCGTTCTTCGTCGACAAGCTATGGAGCTACTTCATTCCCGTGCCCCCCGACGCGCAAACGAGGGCGAGCCTGGAGGCGATCTACCGCAGGAGCTTCGAGGTGCAACCCGTACTCGACGCGATCCTGCGGCACCCGGCTCTCTACGACGGCCCGCGCATGGTGAAGCCGCCGGTCGTGTACATCGCAGGCCTTCTGCGCGGACTCAACCGTGGTATCGACACGTCAGCGTGGGTCTGGCTCTCCGACGGAGCCGGGCAGCGCCTGTTCAACCCGCCGAACGTCGCAGGCTGGGACGATTCCCGCTGGCTCGATACGAGCGCATTCCGCGGCCGCTGGTTCATCGCGAACACGGCCCTCGAGAAGGTGTCGCTCGGCGACAGGAAGGGAAAGAAGAAAGGCCCAAAGGTGCCGAACGATCCGGAGGCGATCGTCAAGGGAGCGCTTGCCGTGCTCGGAAACCCGACGATCCGGCCCGAGACGCATCGCGAGCTGCTCGCGTTCGCTCACGGATCCCTGAAGGGCGCGACCGGCTGGAAGGCCGAGTCGTACCCGCC
>JAYTJO010000032.1:0-5733 GCA_043730975.1 Thermoleophilia bacterium
CCGCGCGCGCCGGAGCGCATTCGAGACCGCGTCGATCGCAGCTTCCTGTCCTACGACGCGATTGTGCAGCCGCGACTCCATGTGCACGAGCTTCTGCACTTCGCCCTCGAGGAGCCGGTCGACCGGGATCTTCGTCCACGCCGCCACGACGGCAGCAATGTCGTCCTCGTCGACCTCTTCCTTGACCATCGGCTCGACGGCGCTCACGGCCTCCCCTCGCAGGGCGAGCTCCTGCTCGAGCGCCGGCAACAGGCCGTAGCGGATCTCGGCGACCCGCTGGAGGTCGCCGTGGCGCTCGGCGCGCTCGGCCTCCATGCGAAGCTCGTCGACCTCCCGCGTGATCTCCTTGACGCGATCGAGGATGTCCTTCTCTCCCGCCCAGCGCGCGGCAAGCTCGTCGCGCCGCGCCTTCGCCTCGGCGAGCTCCCGCTCGATCGGCTCACGCGTTGCGGGCGTCTCCTTCGCCATCGCCGTCAGCTCGATCTCGAGCTGGGTGACGCGGCGCTCGGCCTCGTCGAGCTCGACCGGCGAACTGTCGATCTCCATGCGAAGCCTCGACGCCGCCTCGTCCACGAGATCGATCGCCTTGTCGGGCAGGAAGCGATCCGTGATGTACCGCTCGGAGAGCACCGCTGCCGCGTTGAGCGCCGCGTCCCGGATCCGGACGCCGTGGTGCGCCTCGTAGCGTTCCTTCAGGCCCCGGAGAATCGCGATCGTGTCGGCCACGGAGGGCTCACCCACGAGCACGGGCTGGAAGCGCCGCTCGAGCGCGGGATCTTTCTCGATGTGCTTGCGGTACTCGTCGAGCGTTGTCGCGCCGACGGCGCGCAGTTCACCGCGCGCGAGCATCGGCTTGAGGAGATTGCCTGCGGAGACGGCACCCTCGGCTGCGCCCGCCCCGACGATAGTGTGGAGCTCGTCGATGAAGAGGACGATCTGGCCCTCGGCGGCCGTGATCTCTGCGAGCACGGCCTTGAGGCGCTCCTCGAACTCGCCGCGGTACTTCGCTCCTGCGATCAAGGCTCCGACGTCGAGCGCCCAGACGCGCTTGCCTTTCAGCCCTTCGGGCACGTCTCCCGCAACGATCCGCTGGGCGAGGCCCTCGGCGATCGCCGTCTTACCGACGCCGGGCTCGCCGATCAGAACAGGGTTGTTCTTCGTTCTTCGCGAGAGAACCTGGATCGTGCGACGGATCTCCTCATCGCGCCCGATCACGGGGTCGAGCTTGCCGGCCTCGGCCGCGGCGGTGAGGTCGCGACCGAACTTGGTCAGCGCCTCGTAGGTTCCCTCGGGATCCTGGGTTGTCACCCGCTGGCCGCCCCGCACCTCCTTCAGCGCGCCGAGCAGTGCGTCGCGCGCAACGAGCTCGAGCGAGAGGACGAGGTGTTCGACCGAAACGAAGTCGTCGTCGAGCGTGCGCGCCTCGTCGAAGGCGTCGTCGAGCGCCTTGCGGAACGACGCGCCGACCTGTGGCTGGGCGTTCGAGCCGGAGACGGACGGCAGCACTCGAATGCGCGCCTCGGTCTCGGCGAGGATCGCTCCGGGCTCTGCGCCCGCCCGCTGTAGCAGCGTGCGGGGCAGCTCCTGCTCGAGCAGCGCCGCTGCAAGGTGATCGCGCGTCAGCTCGGGGTTCCCTGCCTGCCGCGCGAGCTCCTGCGCCCGCGCAACCGCTTCTCCCGATTTGATTGTCAGCTTGTTGAAATCCATCATCGAGCTCCTTTACGTGCGGGCGGGACAGGTCTCGCCCCTACGTCGGGTTTCGTGCAGGTGGTTGTGGTCTGTAGAGGACGACCTCGCGCCGGTACTGGCGGTGGGTCTCGTGGATCTCGGTTCGAAGCTGTGCCTCGAGCAACTCCATGCGACTGCGGAGTCGTCGCAGCTCGTCCTCGAGCCGCAGAACGTGCTCGACACCGGCCAGGTTGAGCCCCAGCTTCGTCGTCAGCTGCTGGATCAGGCGCAGCCGCTCGACGTCGCGCTCGGAGTAGAGCCGCGTGCCTCCGGGCGTGCGGTCCGGCGTGACGAGACCCTTCGCCTCGTACGCGCGCAGGGTCTGGGGGTGCATTCCCGCAAGCTCGGCGGCGACCGAGATCATGTAGCGGGGCCTGTCACTCATTCGGTGAAGGCCCGGTCACGGGGCCGCTCGCGCAGCACCTTGTCGTAGCCCTCGAGCGCCTCCTTCTCGGCCTTCGTCAGCTTCTGCGGAACCGTGATGCGGATCCGCGCAAGCAGGTCACCCTTCCCGCCACCCTTGAGCTTCGGGGCCCCACGACCCTTCACCCGGAGAAGCTTCCCGCTCTCTGTCCCGGCGGGAATCTTGAGATTGACGGAGCCCTCGGGTGTCGGAATCTCGACCGTCGCGCCAAGCGCGGCCTCCGGGTAGGTGATGGGGACTTCGAGGATGAGGTCGGCGTCGCGACGCTCGTAGAGCGTCGAGGGCACGACGGAAACGACGACGAAGAGGTCACCGGCCGGGCCGCCGTTCGTACCCGGCTCACCCTTGCCCTTGAGCCGCACCTTCGTACCGTCCTTGGCACCGGCGGGAATCTTCACCGCGTACTTCCTGGTCACGCGCTCGTGGCCAACCCCACGGCACGTCTTGCACGGCTTCTCGACGATGACGCCGTTCCCCCGGCAGCGTGGGCAGGGCTGCGACAGCGCGAAGAGGCCGTGCGAGTCCGAGACGGTTCCCGAGCCGTTGCACTGCGGGCAGGTGACCGGAGATGTGCCGGGCTCTGCGCCGGTGCCGTGGCAGGTGTGGCACGCCGCGTCGAGATCGACGGGAACCCTGACCTGGGCGCCGGCAAGCGCATCCTCGAAGGGAAGACGCACGCGCGACTCGAGGTCGGCGCCGCGCTCCGGCTGCGGCCGCCCTCTTCGGCCGCCGGCGCCGCGACCGAAGATGCCACCGAACTGTCCGAGCAGGTCGGAGAGGTCGACATTCTCGTAGCCGAACCCGCCCGGGCCCCCGCCGCCCCGCGACCCCGCAGTGCCGAACGTGTCGTACTGCTTGCGCTTCTCGGAGTCCGAGAGTGTGTCGTACGCGCCCTGAATCTCCTTGAACCGCTCCTCGGCCGCGGCGTCGCCCTGATTCGCGTCGGGGTGGTTCTCGCGGGCGAGCCTGCGGTACGCCTTCTTGATCTCGTCGTCCGACGCCGTCTTCGTGACGCCGAGCACCTCGTAGGGGCCGCGCACTACTATTCCGCCACGATCACGCGAGCGGGACGAAGAACGGCGTCCCCGAGCCGGTAGCCCCGCTGGACGACCTGCACGATCGAGCCCGACTCGACGCCCTCGACAGGCTGTGCCAGCAGGGCCTCGTGAACGTGCGGATCGAACGCGCCCTGAGCCTCGATCTCCTCGAGCCCCTCGGAGGCAAGCGCGGCCGCGAGCGCCGACTTCGTCATCTCGACGCCCTCGATCACCTTCGCCTCCTCGTGGTCGGCTGCCGCTGCGAGCGCGCGCTCGAGATCGTCGAGCACGGGCAGGAGCTTCGTCACGAGTCGCTCCGAGGCACGCGCTGCGAAGGCGTGCTGGTCGCGGAGCGCCCGCTTGCGGTAGTTGTCGAAGTCGGCGGCGAGCCGCTGCAGGTCGGCGAGGTACTCGTCGCGCTGTGCCTCGGCTGTAGCAAGCGGGTCGACAGCGGCGTCGAATTCGCCGCCCTCATCCGCGGCCAACACGTCAGACGCGGGTGAGGCTTCAGCCTCACCCCAGGGCTCCCGGACGTCGGTGTGAAGCTCGTCGCTCACACCTTCGCCGCAGTCTCGTCGTCCTCGATCACCTCGAAGTCGGCGTCCTCGACGATGTCCTCGTCGACGACCTGGGCTCCGTCGGTGTCGGCCGCACCGGGTGTCGACGCTGCCTGAGCGTCTGCGTACAGCGCCTGGGCGAGCGGCTGGGCGGCCTCGTTGAGCGCCTCGGTCTTCTCACGAATCGTTGCGAGATCACCGCTCTCGAGCACCTGCTTCAGCTCCATCACGCGGCCCTCGAGGGTTGCTGCATCCGACGCGTCGAGCTTGTCGCGATGCTCCTCGAGCGACTTCTCGGTCTGGTACGCGAGCGTCTCCGCCATGTTCTTCGCATCGGCGAGCTCGCGCAGCTTGTGCGCCTCTTCGGCATGCGCCTCCGCGTCCTTCACCATCTTCTGGACTTCCTCCTCCGAGAGGCCTGAGCCTCCTTCGATCTTGATCTGCTGCTCGTTGCCGGTACCGGTGTCCTTGGCAGCCACGTGAATGATCCCGTTCGCGTCGATGTCGAACGACACCTCGATCTGCGGCATCCCGCGCATTGCCGCAGCGATGCCGACGAGCTGGAACTTGCCGAGCGTCTTGTTGAAGCCGGCCATCTCCGACTCGCCCTGGAGCACGTGGATCTCGACAGACGGCTGGTTGTCCTCGGCCGTCGTGAACGTCTCGGACTTGCGCGTCGGGATCGTCGTATTGCGCTCGATCAGCTTCGTCATCACGCCGCCCTTGGTCTCGATCCCGAGCGAGAGTGGAGTGACATCGAGGAGGAGCACGTCCTTGACCTCGCCCTTGAGGACGCCGCCCTGAATGGCAGCACCGATCGCCACAACCTCATCGGGGTTGACGCCCTTGTGCGGCTCCTTGCCGAGCAGCTCGGTCACTCGCTCCTGCACTGCCGGCATGCGGGTCATGCCGCCGACAAGAACGACGTGGTCGATCCCGGAGGCATCAATGCCCGCGTCCGCGAGAGCCTGCTTCGTGGGGCCGACCGTCCGCGCGACGAGGGCGCTCGTCAGCTCGGTCAGCTTCGCCCGCGTCAGTTGCAGGTCGAGGTGCTTCGGGCCCTCGGCCGTGGCCGTAACGAACGGGAGGTTGATCTGCGTCGTCATCGTCGAGCTGAGCTCGATTTTTGCCTTCTCGGCGGCCTCGTAGAGCCGCTGCAACGCCATCTTGTCGGCGCCGAGATCGATGCCCTGATCCTTCTTGAACTCGGCCGTCATCCAGTCGACGATCACCTTGTCGAAGTTGTCGCCGCCGAGATGATTGTCGCCGTTCGTGGACTTCACCTCGAAGACGCCGTCACCGAGTTCGAGCACCGACACATCGAACGTGCCGCCGCCGAGGTCGAAGACGAGGATCGTCTGGTCGGCGCCTTCCTTGTCGAGACCGTACGCGAGTGCTGCCGCGGTCGGCTCGTTGATGATGCGAACGATGTTGAGCCCGGCGATCTTGCCGGCGTCCTTCGTCGCCTCGCGCTGTGCGTTGTTGAAGTACGCGGGCACGGTGACGACGACGTCCGTGATCGGTTCGCCGAGGAACGCCTCGGCGTCCGTCTTCAACTTCTGCAGGATCATCGCGCTGATCTCCGGAGGGGCCGACTGCCTGTCGTCGGCGACGACCCGCGCGTCGCCGTTCTCACCCTCGACGACCTCGTAGGAGACGATCGTCATCTCGTCCGAGACCTCTTCCCACTTGCGCCCCATGAAGCGCTTGATCGAGGAGATCGTGTTCTGAGGGTTCGTGACCTGCTGACGTCGTGCCGGCGTACCGACGAGCCGCTGACCGTCCTTCGCGAACGCCACGACGGACGGCGTCGTGCGCCCGCCCTCGGCGTTCGGGATCACGGTCGGCTCGCCGCCCTCGAGGACGGCCATGCAGCTGTTCGTGGTGCCGAGGTCGATACCGATTGTCTTTGCCATGCTGGTTCCTTCCGTATCTAAGTGTGAGTGACTGAGATTAATCTAAGCCAGATCGTATCAGATATGAATGT
>JAYTJO010000033.1:0-1564 GCA_043730975.1 Thermoleophilia bacterium
GACACCCGAATCGAAGGTGTCGCCGGCAAACGAGATTCCCCTTGCCTCGAGCTCGCTACGAGCCTCCTCGACGTTCGGGACGCGCAGGGCGATCGGCGATGAGTGCGGCCCTGTGAACTCCTGCTCGATGTTCGTCGGGTCGAGGAGATAGAGGCTCACGTTTTCGCCGAGCTGGAACTCGGGCCACATGCCCTCACCGATCTGCTCGAGTCCAAGGGTGTCTCGGTAAAACGCCGTGGAGCTCTCGAGATCCGTAACGGGCACGGAGACGAAATCGACGCGTTCGACGATCAACCGATCAGCCAACACTGCCTTCCATCTGGAGCTGGATCAGCCGGTTCATCTCGACGGCGTACTCGAGCGGCAGCTCCTTCGTGATCGGTTCGACGAACCCGGAGACGATCATCGCGCTCGCCTCGGACTCGGAGAGGCCACGGCTCATCAGATAGAAGAGCTGCTCCTCACCGATCTTGGAGACCGTTGCTTCGTGGCCGAGGTCGACATCACTCTCATCGACCTTGATGTACGGGTAGGTGTCGGAGCGCGACTCGTCATCGAGGATCAATGCGTCACAGACGACCTTGGACTTCGAGCCGGTCGCACCACGCGCCACCTCGAGGAGGCCGCGATAACCGGCTCGGCCGCCGTCCTTCGAGATCGACTTCGACGTGATCACGGAGGATGTGTTCTTGCCGACGTGGACGACCTTGCCGCCCGCGTCCTGATGCTGGCCCTTCCCGGCGAACGCGATCGACAGAACCTCGCCGTGTGCCCGCTCGCCCATCAACCAGATGGCCGGGTACTTCATCGTCAGCTTCGATCCGAGGTTGCCGTCGACCCACTCCATGGTCGCGTCCTCGTGCGCGACCGCGCGCTTGGTGACGAGGTTGTAAACGTTGTTCGACCAGTTCTGGATCGTGGTGTAGCGGCAGCGGCCACGCGGCTTGACGATGATCTCGACGACCGCCGAGTGCAGCGAGTCGGACGAATAGATTGGCGCGGTGCAGCCCTCGACGTAGTGCACGTAGGCGTCCTCGTCGACGATGATCAGGGTGCGCTCGAACTGGCCCATGTTCTCGGCGTTGATCCGGAAATAGGCCTGCAGTGGCATCTCGATGCGGACGCCGGGCGGAACGTAGATGAACGAGCCACCGGACCAGACCGCCGAGTTGAGCGCGGCGAACTTGTTGTCGTTCGCAGGGATGATCGTCGCCATGTGCTGCTTGACGACGTCCTCGTGCTCGCGGAGCGCTGAGTCCATGTCGAGGAAGATCACGCCCTTCGCCTCGAGATCCGCCTGCAGCTTGTGGTAGACGACCTCCGACTCGTACTGCGCGCCGACGCCGGCGAGGTACTTCTTCTCGGCTTCGGGGATGCCGAGCTTGTCCCACGTGTCGAGAATCTCAGCGGGAAGGTCTTCCCATCTGTCGACCTGATTCTCGGTCGGCTTGATGTAGTAATAGATATTCTCGAAGTCGATCTCGCCGACGTTTCCGCCCCAGTTGGGCATCGGGCGGGCGTAGAAGTAGTCGAGCGCCTTGTGGCGGAAATCGCGCATCCACTG
>JAYTJO010000034.1:0-1877 GCA_043730975.1 Thermoleophilia bacterium
CATCGCTGCGGGAGGCCGTCAGCACCGACCCGAGATCGGCCACCTGGGCCGTCCACGGCGCAAGCACCTCGCGGTTGGACACGCCAAGCGCAACGCGGCGCAACGCGGCATTCCGCTGACCGACGGCCGCCGCGTAGTCGATGGCGACGTGAGCGCGGGCCGGGTAGAGACGCGAGAGAGAGCGATCGATGTAGGCGCGCCGGGCTGCCGGGCCGCCCTTCACTATGACGAGCCTGTCGGGAGTGAAGACGAGAGTCGCGAGCTCCGACCGCAACTGTTCGGCGGACCGGAGCGTCGCACCGTCAAGACTCGCGTGTCGGGCTTCGGTCGCACTGAGGCTGACCGCAACAGCGACCGGTGTCGGCCCTCTTGTGCCACTCAGCTCGATCCTCGAGGCCTGGGCGCCCTGGCGGATCAGCTGCGCATCAGAGCGTGAACGTGGCGAAAATCCCTGTGTTCCCACATGGAGCGATTCGAGCAGGTTGGTCTTGCCGGCACCGTTTGACCCCGTCACGAGGACGAGGCCTGGCTCGAGCGACAACTCGAGCCAGGCATACGACCGGAAGTCGCGGAGCGTGACCGAAGCGACGATCAGCCGGCGAGCCTGATCGGCATGATCAGGTACCAGAACGAGTCGTCGGCAGAGGTGATCAGGCCGGCGCGGAGTGGGTTGATCAACTTCATCCGGACGGTGTCACCGCGCACGGACTCGACACCCTCGGCGAGGAATTCGGCGTTAAAACCGATCTCGAGGGGCTCGCCCGTATAGGCCGCCGGCAGCGACTCGCGAGTCTCGCCGACGTCCTGGCTCTGCGCCGAGATCGTCAGCTCACCCTCGGCGAAGCGAAGTCGTAGAGGCGCGTTGCGTAGCGCCATCACCGCGGCACGCCTCACGACATCGCGCAGCTCCGCACGAGGCAGGTCGACCTCGATCTCGAACGACTCCGGGAGCAGGCGGCTGACGTCCGGGAACTGACCATCGATTCTTCGCGTCGTCAACCACGTGTTGCCCGTGCCGAACACAACGGTGTTCTCGTTGACACCGAGCTCAACCGTCTCGGTTCCCGCAGCGATCCGGGAAAGCTCCGCGAGAGCACGCGCCGGGATGATCGCTTCGAGCTCTGGTCCTTCCAGCTCGAGCTCCGTTTCCTTGAACGAGAGCCGATAGGAGTCTGTCGCGGCCATGAAGAGCTTTTTGCCCTCGAACCGCACCTGAATCCCCGTCAGCACCGGGCGAGATTCGTCCTTCGAGGCCGACTTCGCAACGCGATCGACCGTTTCCAGCAGCGATGCCGTCGCGATCGTGTGGCGCGCGGGCTCGATCAAGGGGAGCCTCGGAAAATCCTCCGCCGCAAACACGTTGAGTTTCGAGGAATATGGCCCGCTCGAAATGTGCGCAACGCCATCCTCGGGCCGATATTCGATTGTCACCTCGGGGGCCGGAAGCAGTCGCGCAAGATCGACTAGAAGCTTCCCGGGAACGACGACAGCGCTGTCGCCTTCGATCTGCGCCTCGAGCGTCGTGCGGAGCGAGAGCTCCATATCGGTGGCGGCGAGCTCGAGGCGATCGCCATCGGGCCGGAGCAAGACACCAGAGAGAACCTGCACCGAGCCACGAGATGAGACGACGCGAGAAACGGTTGCAAGCGTTGCAACGAGCTGATCTCGATCGCAGGTGACCTTGAGGCCTGAACCGACCGTTACGTCTACTTCACTAATCATTTAAGAACCTCTTGTAGTAGTACATAGGAGTGTGAATGACGGGGAGGACGGCCCGGAACGGCACTGCAATCCCGTTTGCGCCTGTGGGTCCAACCGTGGAGAAAAGAGACCGGTCCCACAGGGACAGGGCGTGCTCACTCCGGGTTCCACAATCA